>JBDHVF010000280.1:0-9317 GCA_039809605.1 Polyangiales bacterium
TCGGCGCCGAGATGCTCGCGTTCACGACCTTCACGGCGCTGCTCGGGTCGCTCGGCGCCGACGAGATCGCCGCGCACCAGGTGGCGCTCGCGACGATCCGCGCGTCGTTTCTGCCCGGCATCGCCGTGGCCGAGGCGGCGTCGGTGCTCGTCGGCCGCGCGCTCGGCAACGGCTCGCTCGACGAGGCCGACCGCGTCGTGGCCGCGTCGCTCCAGCTCGCGGGCGCGTTCATGGCCCTGTGCGGCGTGGCGTTCGCCGCGGCCGGCGGCGCGATCGTGCGCGTGTTCACCGACGACCCCTCGGTGGTGACCCTCGCGCGCGACCTGCTGCTCGTGGCGGCGGCCTTTCAGGTGCTCGACGCGATGAACATCGTGCTGCGGGGCGCGCTGCGCGGCGCGCGCGACGCCCGCGCCGTGGCCCTGCTCGGCGTGGCCATCGTGTGGACGTGCATCCCCGGCGCGGCGTGGCTCTTCGGGCGCGAGATGGGCCTCGGCGCGCTCGGCGGGTGGTACGGCTTCGTGGGCGAGACGCTCCTCGGGTCGGTCGCCTTCGGGTGGCGCTGGCGGTGGGGCTCGTGGCGAAGACGCTACGAGCGCGGCGGTGACGACGCCGCGCCCGCCCGCGCGCTGCTGCCCGCGCGCCGCGGGATGCGCGCGACGAACATCGCGCCCTCTCCGTAGGTGCCCTCCTCGGTGAGCGCGCCGCCGAGCGATTGCACCACGCGCCACGAGATGGTGAGGCCCATGCCCATGCCCGCGCCGGGGGCCTTGGTGGTGAAGAAGGGCGTGAAGATGCGGCCGTGGTCCTCGGGCTTGACGCCCGGGCCGTTGTCTCGCACCGAGAGGGTGACGGTCTCGCCGTCGCCCGAGCCCGAGACCTCGACGCGCCCCGAGCCGTCGTCGGGCGCGGCCTCGATGGCGTTCTGCACGAGGTTGGTGAGGAGCTGGTGGACCTCTTCGGGCACGCACTCGACGGTGCCGTCGCCGTCGAAGCGGGTGGCGACCTCGACGCGGCGCCCGGTGGCGGGGAGCACCATCTCGATCACGTCGCGCGCGGCGGCGAAGAGGTCGTGCGGGCGGGCCACGCGCGAGTACCCCTCGCGGCTGTAACGGCCCATGAGCGACACGGTGTCGGCGATGCGCGCCACGCCCGACTCGGCCGTCTTGAACATGGTGCGGGTGCGCGCCTCGATCTGCTTGAGCCGCGCCTCGGTGGCCGTGCCCTCGGAGACCATCTTCATCACCTCGTCGACGTCCTTGCGCACGCGGGCGAGGGAGTTCTTGACGTAGTTGAGGGGGTTGTTGATCTCGTGCGCGAGGCCGCCCGCGACGATCTCGAGCGAGTCCATCTGGCGGGTGAGCACGAGGTCGGTGGTGCTGTCTTGCACCTCGAGGAGCTTGCGCACCGTGGCGAGGAGCTCGCGCGCGACGAAGGGCTTGGTGAGGTACGCGTTGACGCCGCTCTCGAGGCCCTGCACCCGGTCGTCGAGCTCGCCGCGCGCGGTGAGCATCACGATGGGGATGTGCCGCGTGCGCTCGTTGGCGCGCAGGGCGCGGGTGAGCTCGTAGCCGTCCATCTCGGGCATCATCAGGTCGGTGATGATGAGGTGGGGCGTCTCGCGCAGCGCGAGCTCGAGGCCGCGCCTGCCGTCGGGGGCGGTGAAGATCCGGAACTGCTGCCGGAGGATCAGGTGCACGAGGCGCACGACGTCGGGGGTGTCTTCGACGACGAGGATGGTGCGCCCGCGCGCGCGCTCGTCGGCGTCGCGCTCGACCACGCGGCGCTCGGTGGCCTGGGCGACCTCCATGAGGCGGAACTCCTCGCGGGCGGCGAGGTCGGCGGTGAGGTCGGGCTTGGCGCCGGGCGCGCGGGGCGCGGCGGCGGCCTCGGCCTCGGCGTGGCGCTCGATCACGTCGGCGCGAAAGTGCTCGCGGTCGCGCGGGAGCTCGACGTAGAAGCGCGCGCCCTTGCCCACGTCGCTCTCGGCCCAGATGCGCCCGCCGTGCAGCTCGACGAGCTCGCGGGCGAGGGCGAGGCCGATGCCCGTGCCGCCCTTGTTGTAGCGGTTGTGCGACGCGTCGCCGTCGACCTGAAAGAAGCGCTCGAACACCCGGTCGGCCATCTCCGCGGGGAAGCCCGGCCCGTCGTCGGCCACGCACGCGACGACGCGCGCGGGCGTGACGCGCACGCTCACGGCGACGTGCCCGCCCACGGGCGTGAACTTCGCGGCGTTCGAGAGGAGGTTGACGAACACGCGCTCCACGCGGTCGAGGTCGCACCACGTGTCGGCCGAGGGCGCGTCGCTCTCGAACGAGACCGAGATGTTCTTGCGGCCCGTGAGGGGCTCGACCTGGGCCACGAGCTGCCGGAGGTAGGCCACGAGGTCGTGCGCCTCGACGTGCAGGCGCAGGCGCGACTCCTCGAGGCGCGAGAGGTCGAGCAGGTCGCCGATGAGCTTGAGCAGCCGCGAGCCGTTGCGGTGCACCGAGCGCAGCGTGGCGCGCTGGGGCTCCGAGAGGTGCCCGAGCTCGCCCGCGATGAGCAGCTCGATGGGCGAGAGCACCATGGCGAGCGGGGTCTTGAGCTCGTGGGTGATGTTGGCGAAGAAGCGAGACTTGAACCGGTCGAGGCGCTGGAGCTCCTCGTGGGCGCGCGAGAGCTTCTCGGTGGCCTCCTCGAGCTGGATCTGCTTGACCACCTGCTCGCGGGCCGAGCGGTAGCCGAAGACCTGCGCGGCGATGGCCGTGGTGGCCGTGGTGCCGAGGAAGAAGAAGCTCGTGACGGCCGGCAGGATGTCGGCGCTGCGCGCGCCGAAGGCGTTGGGCACGAGGAACATGCTCACGATGAGCGTGTGCACCGCGAAGGCGACGCGCGCGGGCCAGACAAAAAGCAGGGCCGCGGCCACCATGATGAGGTTGAGCCCGGCGTAGTAGGGCGAGGAGTAGCCGCCGAGGGCCCACACCATCACGCCGATGCCCGCGGCGATGAAGACCATGAAGCTCGCGGTGATGGCCGTGGCGTGGCGGTCGAAGAGCCGCGAGCGGAGCGCGGCGAACATCGCGAGGGTGTAGGCCGTGACCACCACGCGGCTCGTGTAGAGAAGGGGGAGCGCGGCGCGCGGCGCGGTGTAGTAGTCGAGCACCGCGAAGACCGGGTAGAAGAACGCGACGAGGAAGAAGACGACGCGGGCGCCGCGGCGGTTGCGCTCGATGAGCCAGGTCGACCAGCGCGCCTCGACCTCGGCGTCGCCGTTCACGGCGCGGCCTTCTGCATCACGAGGAAGGGGTTGACGCCCGTGGGCTCGTCGGCGATCTCGAGGCGCGCCTCGGGGGCGGCGGCGCGGCCGAAGGCGAGGATCTCCTCGCGCGTGCGGTACGTGAGGTACCAGTCGCAGTGCTGCTCCATGAACCAGCGGCAGGGGTTGTCGACCATGTTGCCCACCCACGCGTGGCCGCCCGGCGTGAGCAGGCCGTGGAAGGTGCGGCAGAGCGTGGCCGCGGTGGAGAAGCGCAGGTAGTCGAAGAGCCCCGCGCAGAAGAGCATGTCGAAGGGCCCCATGCCCTGGAGCATCGTGGGGTCGTGCAGCAGGCGCTTGATCGAGTCGTGGCGGTAGAAGACGCGCACCTGGGGCCAGCGCGCGGCCGCGCGCGCGATGCGGCTGTGGGCGTTCTCGAGCGCGAGGCGGCCCTGGTCGAAGAGCACGATCTCGACGCTCGACGGGCACGCCGTGAGCTCCTGGAGGAGCTCGGCGACCTCGCGCGCGGGGCCCGCGGCGACCGACGCGATGCGCACCGTGCGGCCCTCGGCGCCGGCCTCGACGAGCGTGCGCATGGCGCGCTTGAGCATGTCCTTGCGCTGGCGCACGGCCTCGCCCGCGCTCATGTGCACCACGGCGTAGTGCAGCGCCTTGGCGAAGAGCGTCGGCCCCTCGAAGGTCTTGCCGTAGAGAAAGCGCATGAGCTCGAAGTCCCCCGGGTAGCCGAGGGGCTTGGTGAACGCGCGCTCCACGAAGGGCGCCTGCATGAGGTAGGCGTGCACGTGGCGCAGCGAGAACTCCTTGAGGTGCGCCCACGCGTCGGGCGACGCGCCGCGCAGCGCCGCGTCGATCTCGTACGAGTAGCGCAGGTACTCGGGCACGAAGTCGGCCTCGATCTGCTGGAGCAGGGCCGCGCGCGCGGGGCTCTCGGTGGTGCCGTGCACGACGTGCCAGGGCAGGCGCTTCTCGAGCTCGGTGAGGTTGGCCGAGGCCTCTTCGAAGAAGAGCCGCAGCTCGCCCACGAGGGCCTTGTAGCGCTCGAAGCCCGGCACGTACCAGGGCTGCGCCGCGGCGCTGAGCTGCCGCGCGGTCTCGACCGACCAGCTCCGCACGTCGCGCATGTGGAGCACGTCGCCGATGTCCATGAGCGCGTCGGTGAGCGACGCGCCGACGACGTAGCCGCCGGGCTGCACGCGCACCGACATCACGAGCGCGCCGCCGCGGTAGGCCTCGTGGCGGTCGAAGCGCACGGTCACGGTGTGCAGCGCCTCGCCGAGCGAGGGCGGCGCGAGGCCGGCGGGCCAGACGAAGGCCACGCCGTTCTGCGACACGTCCTGCATGTCGCACGAGCGTCGCTCGCCCCCGAGGGCGACCTCGACGGTCGCGCGCACGGGGCCGAGGTCCTTCTGGCTGTAGCGGGTGGGGCGGAAGAACACCTCGCGGCCCTGGGCGCCCTCGAGGTCTTCGTAAGCGCCCTCCGAGCCGATGATCGGCGGGGGCGTGAGTCGGTCTTCGCTCATCAGTCCTTGCTCCAGGCGTGAGCGGTGGCCCTCCGCCTGCGGGGAGTCAGTGCAGCCGCGGCGCGGCGGGGATCACGAGCTCGAAGCGCGTCCCCTTCTTCAAATGCTCGGGCGCGACGAGCCGCAGCGAGCCGCCGTGCGACTCCGCGATGAGCCGGGCCATGTAGAGCCCCATGCCCATGCCCTGCTCGCCCTTGGTCGAGAAGAACGGGTCGAACACCCGCCGCGCGAGGTGCTCGGGGATGCCCGTGCCCTCGTCCTCGACGGCGAACACGATCGCGTCGCCCACGCCCCCCCGCGCGTCGACGCGGATCGTCTGGCCCGTCTCCGTCGCCTGCAGCGCGTTGCGCAGGAGGTTCACCAGCACCTGCACCAGCTTCTGCCGGTCGCCCAGGATCATCGAGAGCTTGGGGCCCACCGACACCACGAGCTTGCGCTCGCGGTACGCGACGTCCATGCGGGCCACGGTCTCGGCGTCGCGCAGCACGTCGGCGGGCTCGAGCGGCGTCGGGGCCATGTCGATCGCCCCGCGCGACGCGAACTGGTTGAGCGACGAGAGGCTGCCCAGGAGGTTCCTCATCGCGGCCACGTTCACCCGTAGCGGGTCCATCACCTGCGGGTGCACCTGATGGGTGGCCGCGAGGCGCTCGAGCATCATGAGGCCGGTGAGCACGTTCTTGAGGTCGTGCGTGACGCCCGCGGCGAGGCGGCCCATGGTGCCGAGGCGCTCCATGTGCTGCATGTGCTGCTGCGCCGCGCGCAGCTCGTCGAGCGCGCTCGTGAGCTCCTCGGAGCGCCGCGCGAGCAGGTTCACCAGCCGGATGTTCAGCCGGCACTGGTGCACGTGCTCGCTCGCCTGCGCCACCGCCGCGAGCAGCTCGTCGGGGTCCCACGGCTTCTTCATGTGCCTGAAGACCCGCGCGCGGTTGATCGCGGAGATGAGCACCGGCGTGTCGGTGTAGGCCGTGAGGAGGATGCCCGCGACGTCCGGCTTGAGCCCCCGGATCTCTTCGAGGAGCTCGGTGCCGGTGATCTCGGGCATGCGGTGGTCGGCGATGACGACGTCGATGCCCGTGGTGACCGCGATCTCGAGCGCCTGGCGGCCCGAGTGGGCGGCGTGGACGACGTACTCGCTGTCGAGGAACGCCTGGAGCACCGCGAGGTTCTCGGCGTCGTCGTCGACGATCAGGATGGCGCCCGTCAGCGTCTCGCCGACTCCGTACCGGGTCGCCAGGGCCGAGAGCGTGTTCTGGTCACTCACGGCCGCGGAGTGTACGCACGGAGCGCAGCGCGGTTCAACGCGTCTACGTCGCCGTCATCGCGACGAACCAGGCGGTCAGTGTGATGACCAGTGAAAGTGCGAGCGAAAGCGCGACGATGCGCTTCTCTTCGCGCGCCACCACCGACTCCGAGGAGACCGCGAGACCACGGGGCGTTGCGATGTTCATGACTACGTGCGTCGAGGCTTATCAACGCCCGTGCCACCACGCACCGACGGACATCAAGTCGCCGCTCGGACCTCCCTCGCGAGGTCGAGGATGCGGTCGGCCACGTCGCGCTTGTCCATGCGGGGGAGCGGCTCGGCGCGCGTCGCGCTCACCAGCGTCACGACGTTGTCGTCGCGCTCGAAGCCGTGCTCCGCGAGGTTGGCCACCACCACGTCGCACCCCTTGCGCGAAAGCTTTTCGCGGGCGTGTGCAACGAGGTCGCCGGTCTCGACGGCGAAGCCCACGAGCACGGGGCGCTTCGCGTCGCCGCGCGCGGCGCCGAGCTCGGCGAGGATGTCGGGGTTCTTCACGAGGCGGATCACGAGCTCGGCCTGGGACTTCTTGATCTTCTCGGCCGCGACCTCGGCGGGGCGGTAGTCGGCCACGGCCGCGGCCATGATCACGATGTCGTGCGCCGGGGCGATGGGCACGATCGCGTCGCGCATCTCGACGCAGCTCCGCACGCGGCGGACCTCGACGCCCGCGGGGTCGGCGAGCGCGACGGGCCCCGCCACGAGGGTCACGGCGGCGCCGCGGTCGCGCGCGCGCTCGGCGATGGCGAAGCCCATGCGGCCCGACGAGCGGTTGCCGACGAAGCGCACCGGGTCGAGGGGCTCGTGCGTCGGCCCCGCGGAGACGAGCACGCGAAGGCCCTGGAGGTCGTCGCGCGCCGAGGTCTTCGCGGCCACCTCGCGCACGATGGCCTCGGGCTCGGTCATGCGCCCGATGCCGCTCTCGCCGCTCGCGAGCGGCCCCACGACGGGGCCGATCACCCGCACCCCCCGCTCGCGAAGGAGCGCCACCGCGGCCTGCGTGGCGGGGTTCTGCCACATGCGCGGGTGCATCGCGGGCGCGACGAAGACGGGTCCGCGCGCGGCCGAGAGGCACGTGGTGGCGAGGTCGTCGGCGAGGCCGTGCGCCATGCGCGCGAGCAGGTCGGCGGTGGCGGGCGCCACGAGCACGATCTCGGCCCTGCGCGTGAGCTCGATGTGCAGCTCGCCGGGGAAGCTCGGGTCCCAGAGGTCGAGGCGCGCCGGGCGGCCCGTGACGCCCGCGAACGACACGCCCGTGACGAAGCGCTGCGCGGCGCTCGTGAGCACGGCCTCGACGCCCGCGCCCGCGCGCAGAAGCTCCCGCGCGACGGTCACCGACTTGTAGGCCGCGATGCCGCCGCCCACGATGAGGAGCACCTCGCGCCCCGCGAGGGGGCCCTGCTGATCGCTGTTCATGCCGATCACCTCTCGCGCCCCCCCTCCGCGGCGGAGCGCTCGCCAAACATGGGGGCCGCGCCGCGGGGCGCACAGGGGCGGTGCCTACCGTCGCCGCCGCGGGCGCGTCAACATCGCGATCGATTTCCGGTTGCCACGCGGCGCCGCGCGGGCCTATGGCCCGGGTGCATGACACGGCTCCGTTGGATGACGGCCGGCGAGTCGCACGGCCCCTCGCTCACGGTGATCGTCGAGGGCGTGCCCGCGGGCCTCGCCCTGCGCGCCGACGACGTCGACCGCGACCTCGCGCGTCGCCAGCGGGGCTACGGCCGCGGCGGGCGCATGAAGATCGAGCGCGACCGCGCGCAGATCGAGGCGGGCGTGCGCGGCGGCGAGACGCTCGGCTCGCCCATCGCGATGCGCATCGAGAACCGCGACTTCGCGAGCTGGCAGGGGCGCATGGGCGCCGCGCCCTTCGACGCGCCGCCCGAGCCCCTGCGCACGCCGCGGCCCGGCCACGCCGACCTCGCGGGAGGGCTCAAGTACGACCGCCACGACCTGCGCGACGTGCTCGAGCGCGCGAGCGCGAGAGAGACCGCCGCGCGCGTGGCCGCCGGAGCCGTCGCCAGGGCGCTGCTCGCGCGGGCGGGGGTGACGATCGCCTCGCGTGTCGTGTCGATCGCGGGCGTGCGCGACGAGACCGCCGCCGACCCGCGCGCGTGGGCGCTCGACGGCCCCGCGCGAGATCGCCTCGAGGCGTCGGAGCTGCGCGTGCTCGACGCGGGCGCCGAGGCGACGATGAAGGACGCCATCCTCGCGGCCTCGCACGCGGGCGACACCGTGGGCGGCGTGGCCGAGGCCGTGGCCCTGGGCGTGGTGCCGGGCCTCGGGAGCCACGTGCACTGGGACCGCAAGCTCGACGGGCGCCTCGCGCATGCGGCGATGTCGATCCACGCGGTGAAGGCCGTCGAGGTCGGCGACGGGTGGGCGGCGGCGTCGCTGCGGGGCTCCGAGGTGCACGACGCGATCGGCTACGACGCCGAGGCGCGCGCGTTCACCCGCGAGACCAACCGCGCGGGCGGGCTCGAGGGGGGCGTGACCACGGGCGAGCCCGTGGTGGTGCGCGCGTCGATGAAGCCCATCTCGACGCTGCGCCGCGCGCTCGCGAGCGTCGACGTGGTGACCAAGGCCCCCGCGCCCGCCGCCGTCGAGCGCAGCGACGTGTGCGCGGTGCCCGCGATGGGCGTGGTGCTCGAGGCCATGGTGGCGCTCACGCTCGCCGACGCGCTGCTCGAGAAGCTCGGCGGCGACTCGCTCGGCGAGCTGCTCGACCACCTCGCGCGCTACCGCGCGCGCCTCGGGGCGTACTGATGCGCGACCGCCCCCTGGTGCTCCACGGCCCGCCGGGCAGCGGCAAGAGCGCGATCGGCCCCGCGCTCGCGGCGCGCCTCGGCTACGCCCACGTCGACCTCGACGCGGCGGTCGAGCGTCGGGCGGGCGCGACAGTGCCCGACCTCTTCGCGCGCCAGGGCGAAGCCGCGTTCCGCGCGATCGAGCGCGACGCGCTGCGCGAGGCGCTCGGGAGCCCGCGCGTCGTCGTGTCGGCCGGGGGAGGCGCCCTCGTCGAGCGCGCGCTGCGGCGCGAGGTGCTCCGCGCGTCGACCGTGGCGGCGCTCACGGCGCCCGCGCCCGTGCTCGTCGAGCGCGTGCGCCAGGGGACCGCGCGCCCGCTGCTCTCGGGCGACCCCGCGGCCTCGCTCGCCGCGCTCCTCGACGTTCGCCTCGACGCCTACGCCGAGGCGCACGTCACCCTCGACACCTCGCGGCTCTCGATCGACGACGTCGC
>JBDHVF010000281.1:0-9311 GCA_039809605.1 Polyangiales bacterium
ATCCTTGCACAGCCCGGCGGCTCGACGCCGGGTTTGAGCAACCATCACGCCCGCATTCCACGCGCGGACGCGCGATCCCCAACGCCCGCATTCCACGCGCGGACGCGCGATCGCCAACGCCCGCAATTCCACGCGCGGACGCGCGATCACCAACGCCCGCATCACCCGCGCGGACGCGCGACCATCACGCCCGCGTCACGCGCGCCCGTCCCTACGGCGCCAACACGGGCCAGTCGGTCATGGCCATGGGCGTGCCCGTGCCCGCGGCCACCGACATGAGCCACCCCACGGGCGCGCGCACCTCGGGGCTCGACGCGACCTGCGCCACGAGCGACGGGGGCCGCGCGGTCTCGTCGACCAGCAGCCGCGCCACCGTCTGGATGAGCCCCCTCGACTCGCCCGGCAGCTCGATGAGCTCGTAGTCGTCGCCCAGGCCCGCGAGCGTGCGCGCGCGCTCGAGCGCCGTCATCAGGCCGCCCGTGCGGTCGACCAGGCCCGCCGTGAGGGCGCGCGTGCCGCTCCACACGCGGCCCTCGCCCACGGCGTCGATGGCCGCCGCGTCGCGGTGGCGGCCCGCGGCCACGCGCGTGAGAAAGAGGTTGTAGAACTCGCCGATCTTGCCCGCGAGAAAGGTCCGCTCGGCGGGGGTGTAGGGGCGAAAGATGCTCTCCATGTCGGCGCGCTCGCCGCGGCGCGCGAGCTCGACATGCACGTCGAGGCGCCCGAGCAGCGAGGCCACGTCGGCCTTGCCGTAGAAGATCCCGATGGAGCCCGTCAGGCACGACGGGTCGGCGATGATCTCTCGCGCGCCCGCGGCCACGTAGTAGCCGCCCGAGGCCGCGATGCGCGAGAACGACGCGATCACCGGCTTGCGCCGCGCCGCCGCCGCCACCGAGCGCCAGATGAGGTCGCTCGCCAGCGCGCTCCCCCCAGGCGAGTCGACCCGCAGCACGATCGCGCCCACGCGCGGGTTCGCCGCCGCCGCGCGCACCGCCTCGGCCACCGTGCGGTCGCCCACGCGGTGGATGTCCACCACGGGGATGTCGCTGCTCTCGCCCTCGACGATGTCTCCGTCGACCAGCACCACGGCCACGGCGCGCCCGCTCGACCAGCGCCGCGAGCGCAGGGGCACGTAGTCGTCGTAGTCGACCTGCGACGCGCCCACCGAGGTCGCCAGCGAGCGCTCGGCCGCCTCGAGGCTCCCCACGTTGTCGATCATCAGCCGCGCGCGCGCCTCGCGGGCGGTGTAGGGCCCCCCCGTGATGATCGAGCGCGCCTCGTCGGGCGTCACCTCGCGGCTCTGCGCCACGCCCGCCACGAGGTTCGCCAGCGCGTCGTCGAGCAGGCGCTCCTCTTGTTCCCGCGCGGGCCCCGACGCGCCGTCGCGGGTGAACTGCTCGGGCGCGCTCTTCCAGTCGCCGATGCGCACGAAGTCGGTGCGCACGCCGAGGTTCCACAGCGCCGGGCCGAGGTAGTAGCGCGCCGTGCGCAGGCCCGCGATGCGCACGCCGCCCGCGGGGTCGACCGTCACGCGGTCGGCGCCCGCGCACGCGTACCACGTGCTCGCGGTCGCCTCGGTGAGGTGGCACGCCACGCGGATCCCCCTCTGTTGAAGCCGCTTGAACGACTCGCGCAGCTCCTCGGCGTGGGCGAGGCCGCCCACCTCGTCGCGCGGCGCGAACATCACCGCGCGCACCGACGGGTCCCGGCGCAGGCGCTCCAGGCGCCAGAGGAGGCGCACCATCGAGCGCGGCCCCGGCGCGTCGTCCATGGGCACCGTGACCGACACGCTCCGCGCGGGGATGCCCACGGGGCTGCGGTCGCCGTCCCATCCCACCGAGGCGACGTAGCCCGCGGTGTCTCCGTCGGAGAGAAAGCCCCCGCCGCCCGCGCGCGCGCGGCCCCACACGACCTCGAGGCCCGCGCCCGCGCGCCACGCGCTCGACTCGAAGTCGTACGTGCCCTCGGCGCGCAGATAGCCCACGTACGGAACGGCCAGCCGCGCGCCCGCGCGCGCCCCCACGTCGCCGCTCCACGGCACCACCACGTCGGCGCCGAGGGTGAACGCGTCGGTGCCCGTGGGGCGCACCGCGAGGCCGCCCACGAGCACGCGGTCGAGGCCCTGGGCCGGGCTCACGGGCCCCACGACGCCGCGCATCACCGCGCCCGCCATGAGGTACGACGAGGGCCTCCACAGCGCGCCCGCGTCGAGCGCCGAGCTGCTCGCGACGACGTCGCCGCCGCCCGCGAAGAGCCGCCAGCGCAGGCCCACGAGCAGCGTGCGGTCGAGCGTGTACCCGAGGCCCACTTCGGCCGTGCCGTACGCGCCCGCGGAGACGTCTCCCACGACGGGACGCACCCACGACGCGCCGAGTGAGACCGCGAAGCCGAGGGGCAGCCCCGTGGCCCACGCGAGGCTCTCTCCGCGCAGGGGCGTCGTGGACGCGCCGAGGTCGTTGACGTGCGTGAGCCGCAGCGAGCTCTCGCGCCCGACGTTGATGCCCGCGGGGTTCACCCGCAGCGCCTCGGCGCCCGCCACCGAGGCCGCGGTGACGCCGGGCATCGAGAGCTCGTCGGGCAGCGCCTGCGCGGGCGCGCGCGGCGTGAGCGTGGCGCACGCGGCGAGCGCGGCGGCGAGCGAGGCGCGGGTTCGCAGGCTCATGGGCGCGCAACGGTACACCGGGGCCACGGCCGCTCGCGACGCTTCCGGTGCGGGGCGAAGGGTGCTTATGATCCGCGCCCGCCATGGGTCGCCCGGGCCTCGCCGCCGCCGCCATCACTGCCTCGCTGCTCGCGCTCGCTGCGCCCGCCCCCGCGCAGAACAACGACGCAGAGCCCGAGCCCGCCACCCCGCCCGCGGGCGCGCAGGCCGCGACGCCGCGGCAGGGCGCGACGCACCGCGAGGTCGCGGTGATCCACTACGAACGCGGGCGCTCGCTCTACGCCGCGGGGCGCTACCGCGAGGCCGTCTTCGAGCTCGAGACCGCGTACTCGCTCGACCCGTCGGGCACCAACCTGCTCCTGAACCTGGGCATGGTGCACGAGCGCCTCGGGCACATCGACGACGCCATCCTCGCGTACACGCGGCACCTCGCGAGCGTGACCGACGAGGCCGAGCGCGCGCGCACGCAGCGCATCCTCACGCGGCTGCGCGGGGCGCGCGCCGAGCTCGCGGACATCGCCCGACGTCACGGCCGCGCCGACGGGCTCTTCTGGGGCGCCGCGGGAGGCGCCGTGGCGAGCACCGCGATCGGCGTCGCGATGTTCGCCACGCAGCGCGCGGGCGCCAACGACATCACCGCCCCCACGGTGTTCACCGTCACCGGCGGCGCGCTCGCGGTGCTGGCCGCGGTGCTCTATTTCGCCCGCGAGGCGCCCGAGCGGCACACGCTCTTCGTGAGCGCCTCGCCGGGCGCCGGCGCCATCGGCGTGGCAGGCTCGTTCTGATGCCCCGACCGAGACTCCTCGCCCTCGACCTCGACGGAACCCTCTACCGCGCCGACGGCACCATCTCGCCCTGGGACCTCGAGGCCGTCGCCCGCGCGCGGGAGGCAGGCATCGCCGTCACCATCGCCACCGGGCGCATCGCCCTCGGCGCGCTGCCCGCGGCGCGGCACCTCTCGCTCACCACACCGCTCGTGTGCGCCGAGGGCGCCGTGATCGTCGACCCGGCGACCGGCGAGGCCCTCTCGCGGCGCACCATGGAGCGCCGCCACGTCGAGTCGTTCACGCGCACCGCGAGCTCGCACGGCCTCGCGCCCTTCTGGTTCCTGCACGACGAGATCCACGGCGAGGAGCACGGCCGCGACCACGTGGGCTACATCGGCACGTGGTCGCCGCAGGTGACGCTGCACCCCCAGCTCCCGGCGTCGCGCGCGTGGGAGCGCCGCGACGACGTGACCATGGCCGCGGCCCTCGGCGCCGAGGCCGCGGTGCGCGCGGCCCACGCGAGCCTCGAGGCCGAGCACGCCGAGCACCTCTTGACCCTGCGCTTCCCCATCGACGCGCAGCGGCGCACGTGGACGGTGCTCGTGCGCAGCGCCCACCATGACAAAGCCACGGGCCTCGCCGAGGTGGCCCGCGGCCTCGGCCTCGCGGCCCACGAGGTCGCCGTGGTGGGCGACTGGGTCAACGACATCCCCATGTTCCGCTGGGCCGGGCGCTCGTTCGCGATGGGGCAGAGCCCCGACCACGTGGCGAGCGCCGCCACCGAGCGCCTCGCGGCCACCCACGTCACCGGCGGCGGCGTCGCCGAGGCCGTGATGAAGCTCCTGCGCGAGGCGTAGCGCGCGCCGCGGCCTTGTGTTTCCCAGGGCCTTCGGGGATAACGCCCGGCGATGAAGCTCGACACCCTCGCGATCCACGCGGGCCAGCACCCCGACCCCTCCTCGGGCGCCGTGATGACCCCCATCGTGCTCTCCAGCACCTTCGCGCAAGAGGGCCCCGGTCAGCACAAGGGCTACGAGTACAGCCGCAGCGGCAACCCCACGCGCAACACGCTCGAAGCCTGCGGCGCCGCGCTCGAAGGCGCGCGCCACGGCCTCGCGTTCGCGTCCGGGTGCGCCGCCACGACGACGCTCCTCCACACGCTGCGCCCCGGCGACCACGTCGTCTGCGGCGACGACGTGTACGGGGGCACCTTCCGCATCCTCGACAAGGTGATGAAGCCCATGGGCGTCACCGCCACCTTCGTCGACATGACCGACCTCGCGCGCTTCGAAGCCGCCTTTCGCCCCGAGACGAGGCTCGTGTGGCTCGAGACCCCGAGCAACCCGATGCTCAAGGTCTTCGACATCGAGGGCGTGTGCGCCGTCGCGCGCAAGCGCGGCGCGGTCACGGTCGTCGACAACACCTTCGCCACGCCCATGAACCAGCGGCCCCTGGCGCTCGGCGCCACGGCCGTCGTGCACTCGAGCACCAAGTACCTCAACGGCCACTCCGACGTGGTCGGCGGCTTCGTGATGACCAGCGACGACGCCCTCGCCGAGCGCGCGCGCTTCCTGCAGAACGCCATCGGCGCGGTGCCGTCGCCCTTCGACTGCTTCCTCGTGCTGCGCGGGCTCAAGACCCTGCCCGTGCGCATGGAGCGCCACGCCCGCAGCGCTTCGAAGATCGCCTCGTGGCTGCGCGCCCACCGCGACGTGTCGCGGGTGTACTACCCCGGCCTCGAGGACCATCCCCAGCGCGCGCTCGTCGAGCGGCAGATGGCCACGCCCGGCGGCATGATCTCGTTCGTGCTGCGCGGCGGCGGCGCGGGCGCGGTGATCGACCGCTCGCGGCGCTTCCTCGCGGCCCTCGGGGTGTTCACCTGCGCCGAGAGCCTCGGCGGCGTCGAGTCGCTCATCGAGCTGCCCGCGGTGATGACCCACGCGTCGGTGCCGCCCGAGACCCGCGCGGCCCTCGGCATCGACGACGGGCTCATTCGCATCTCGGTGGGCCTCGAGGCCGTCGACGACCTCGTGGCCGACCTCGATCAGGCGTTCGAGAAGTCCCGCTAGCGAGAGAGAATTTCTTTCACAGGAGAGACGATGGTCATGCGCGGTTCGGTGCGTTGCTTCGCGTTGTTCTCGGTGCTCGTCGCGGGCTGCGGCGACGACCCGCAGCCCCTCACGGGCCAGGCCACCTGGGCCGACGCGTGCCCGGCGAGCATGTGCCCGTCGTCGACGCACGCGCCCCGCGGCGCCGCGGGCTCGCCCACGGTCGATGTCGACTGCTCGCTCCAGTCGGTGGGCAGCGGCTACAACGTGTTCTTTCGCATCGCCACCATCACGCAGGGCGGCAACTTCGACGAGTCGAGTGAGGGCCTGCTCGCCACGGGCTACCTCCCCGCCGTCGGCCAGGAGCTCCGCCCCAACGCGGGCGACAACGCCTACGTGGGCGTGCGCGGGCTCGGCTGGCGCGTCTCGATGGCCACCGTGGGCCCGACGGGCCAGTGCCACGTCTTCATCGACCGGCTCGTCTCGGGCGGCTTCGTGGGGCGCGTCTCGTGCCCCATGGTCAACGACGACAGCACGCCGCCGCGCACCCGCGTGATCCGCGGCGGCGTCGGCGCGCAGATGCCCGACTTCGGCGACTTCGTCTTCACCAACTGCTCCACCGGGGGCTGACGACGACGCTCGCTGCGTCGTCGTACCACTTCTTCACGGGCACCCGCCGACGCCCGCGGCGGGGATGGTCTCGCCCACGGTCATCGACCGCGCGCACGAGAAGTCGAACAGGTCGAAGAGGGCCGACGCGTTGGCGTCGCGCGCGGTGAGCGCGGGCAGGTCGAAGAGGGCCTCGACGAAGCGCAGCGTCGAGGTGTGGTCGTGGACCACGTGCGACACGTACCGCGGCCTCGCCCACGGAGACACCACCACGAAGGGCACGCGCACGCCCAGGCGGTCGAGGTCGGTGGTGTCGTAGCCCGCGGTGGCGCGCGGGTGCGGGAGGCACGCCGTCGGCGGGGGCACGTGGTCGAAGAAGCCCCCGGCCTCGTCGTAGGTGACGAGGAGCGCGATGCGCGGCCAGAGGGGCGAGGCCATCACCCCGGTGACCACGTCGCGCACGAAGCGCTCGCCGAGGTGGATGTCGGTCGGCGGGTGCTCGTCGGTCGCGTCGTCGATGGCGTCGAGGTAGACCACCGACGGCAGCGCGCCCGCGGCGAGGTCGGCGTAGAAGCGCCGCATGCCGTGAACGCCGCGGTGCTCGTTCGTCCAGCCGATGCTGTTCTGGCGCACGCCTCCGTCGGTGTAGACGCCCCACGAGACGCCCGCGGCGCTGAGCCTGTCGAAGATCGACGGCTGGTCGGCCACCACGCGGTCGCCCGTGTTGCGCACGCCGTACGAAGACCCGAGGTAGGCGAAGTCGCGCGTGGCCCACGTGCCGCTGAGCACGCTCGCGAAGTACCGGTCGCTCATCGCGAAGCGGCCGTAGAGCCAGCGGTAGAAGGGCAGCTCGCGCTCGGTGTAGTAGCCCATCGTCACGCTGGTCGAGATGCCCGCCAGCGCCCCCGAGCGCGCGAAGCCGTCCATCGCGCCCGAGTGCCAGCCGTCGTGCATGGCCTCCCACTGGTGCGGGGGGTCGGGCACGCAGGTCGACGTGAGCTCCGAGGGGCGCACGGGCCTGCCCGAGAGGTCGGGGTTGCTGTAGCCCGCGGGGATGCGGTCGACGTCGCCGGGCATCGTGCCGAGGTAGTGGTCGAACGAGCGGTTCTCCTGCATGAGGATCACCACGTGGTCGACGGGGATGCGCGACCTCACCGAGCTCGTGATGCCCAGCGTGTCGGCGGCGCGCGCCCCGGCGGTGAACTCGCATGAGCGACGGCGCGCCGCGAGCGCCGCCTCCGTCGCCGCGGGGACGAGCGGCGCCGAGCCGTCGCACGCGCCCCACGTCGCGTCGCGCATGACGTCGGTCGCGGCGTCGACCGTCGCGTCCATCGGGTCGTCGGTGCCCGCGTCGGCGGCGCGGTGCGGGTCGGGCGGGCCGTCTTCGAAGACGACGGCCTTCACGTGGGCGAGCGCTTGAAGGGCGGTGAAGTTGCGCTGGTTGAAGCCGTAGGTGAGCCCCGCGCTGGTGAAGTTGCAGGCGTACCCGTCGAGGTAGACGTTGGGGGTGATCCCGTCGGAGCCGATCCCCTGGTTGACCATCGAGGGCGCGGTCATGGCGAGCCAGTAGTCCCAGAGGGGCACCTGACGCGCCGCGGCCACCGACCTGACGGCGTCGTTGTAGCGCGCGACGCGCGCGCCGAGCATGGCGTTGTCGAGGCGCGGAGGGAGGGTGCTGAGCACCGGCACGACGCCCGCGCCGACGGCCTCGTCGACGATGCGCCCGAAGTTCGCGGCGTAGGCCGACACGTCGCCGACGCGCTCGAGGTCGTTGGTGCCGAGCATCACGAGCGCGATCGACGGCCGCGTGAGGTGCAGCTCGCAGCGCAGCGCGGTGTCGTAGGGCGCAGGGCAGTCGGGGCGCGCGACCGGCGCGAGCGCCGAGGCGGTGGTCCAGCCCGACTCCGCGGCGGCGCTGGTGAGCGTGAACGAGTTCGACATGCCGCACCACGAGCCCCCGCGTCCGGGCGTGGACGTCGCCCTGAAGTACGCGATGGTCGACGCGAGCTCGGCGTGCGGGCCGAGGTTCTCTCCGCCGCAGCCGATGTCGGTGAGGAACGACCCGGTCGCCGTGATGCCGTCGCCGACCTTCGAGAAGACCCCCGCGCGGTTGCCCATCGCCTGCCCCGAGAGATACACCGCGCGCAGCCGCGCCTTCATCGCCGCGTCGATCACGGGCACCGCCGGGGGCAGCGGAGGCCCCGCGTCGACGGCCGCGTCGGCGCGCGCGTCCATCGTCGCGGCGTCGAGCGAGGCGTCGGAGGTCGCGTCGAGGGACGTGTCGAGGGGCGTGTCGCGCGCGGTGTCGCGCATCGCATCGAGCGGCGCGTCGGAGGCCCTGTCGACGGCGACGTCGAGCGGAGCGTCGACGGCCGCGTCCATCGCGGCGTCCATCGCGTCGGCGGGCGCGTCGCGCGGCGTGTCCGCGGGCGCGTCGACCGCGCGGTCGAACGCGATGTCTGCCGCGGCGTCCGCAGGCGGGTCGATGGAGCTGTCGGCCACGTCGTCGACAGACGCTTCGCCCACGTCGTCGACGGGCGCATCGGCCGCGACGTCGGCGGGCGCTTCGGCGATGACGTCGCGGCCCGGCGCGCCGCCCTCGCTCGTCGAACGCGGCCCGTCGGCGCTCGCGCACCCGCTCGCGATCCACGCCGCGAGGATCACGCCCCTCCGCGCCGCCCGCAGGGACGCGGCCACGCGGCGAGCGCGTCGAGCATCGCGTTTCGTGTCGTCCATCGGCGCCCCGGTGCCCCCTCTACGAAGACGTGCGGCGTCCACGCCTCGTGCGAACGAAGTATCGCAGTGAGGCGCGGGCTTCAAGCTCGACGCGGGTGATCCCTCACGTCACGATCGAGCGCGCGACGAGCGCCCGCGCGGGCTCCAGGGTCGCGGGCGGCCGCCGGTGCCCGCGTCGCTCACCGAACGCCTCGGGCGACGCGGTGAAGGGCGCCGCCGCATGATCGATCGAGGGGCTCGACAGGTGGCGGATCGCCACCGGCTCGCCGCCACCCGCCACCCTGTTCCGCCACCCCCGGCCACACACGCAACGCTGCGATTCAGACCAACTTCACGTCAAGTTTGCCGCTTTCGCGTGTGCGACGTGTCCCCCCACCCAACGCTGTCGCGCACCTCGCGGAGCCCCCACCCGCGCTGCCGCGCGCCCCGCCCCCGCGGAGCGAGGGCGTGGCTGAGCGTGCTGAAACGAGGTGATGGGCTGCCTGCGTC
>JBDHVF010000282.1:0-9309 GCA_039809605.1 Polyangiales bacterium
GTCGCTCATCGAGAGCGCGTCCCCGGTGCAACCTCCTCCCGACGCCCCTTCCGCCCCGCGGTGTGGTCGATGTGATCGCCCCCGCCGCGCCCCTGAACGTCTCCGAACGATGATTCCCCCCGACGCGGCGAAACGAGTGCCGCGACGGCTTCGACCCGATGAGGAAGTGTCATGGCTGAGATCACGGCAGCAATGGTCAAGGAACTCCGCGAGCGCACGCAGGCCGGCATGATGGAGTGCAAGAAGGCCCTCCAGGAAGCGGGCGGCGACATGAACAAGGCCGCGGAGATCCTCGCGAAGAAGGGCGCCACCAAGGCCGCTGGCAAGGCCGGCAAGATCGCCGCCGAGGGCCTGGTGAACGCGCTCCTCTCCTCCGACGGGCGCCACGGCGTGCTCGTCGAGGTCAACTGCCAGACCGACTTCGTGGCCAAGGGCGACGACTTCAAGGGCCTGCTCACCTCGGCGACGAAGGCCGCGCTCGAGCACCGCACGCCCGACGCCGCGGCCCTGCTCGCGGTGAGCGAGGGGGCGAAGACCTTTCAGGAGCGCTGCGACGACCTCACGGCGCGTTCGGGCGAGAAGCACGCGATCCGCCGCGTGGTGCACTTCGCGGCGGCGGCCGACGGGCTGCTGCGCACGTACATCCACCACGGCTCGCGCATCGCCGTGATGGTCGAGGTGCGGTCGAGCAACGCGGCCGACCCCCGCGTGGTGGAGTTCGCCGACGACGTGGCGATCCAGGTCGCGTCGATGAGCCCGCTCTACCTCCAGAAGTCCGACGTGCCCGCGGAGGTCGTGTCGAAGCAGCGCGAGATCCTCTCGGCCCTCATGGAGAAGGAAGACGCCGAGGTGCTCGGCGAGCCCGAGGCGTACATGAAGCGCGTCGAGGCCGTGGTGCTCGAGC
Organism: Polyangiales bacterium; assembly: GCA_039809605.1. GTDB lineage: Bacteria > Myxococcota_A > Polyangia > Polyangiales > CAISKJ01. Next base: position 905 of record JBDHVF010000282.1, read on the forward strand.
GCGCGCAGGAGGAGGGCCGCGAGCTCGCCGACCCCGCGGCCGAGGCGAAGACGCTCGTCGAGACCGACGAGAAGTTCCGCGCCTCGCTCGAGACCTTCAAGAAGGCCGCCGAGAAGGTGCGCGCGCGCCCCGCGGCGCAGCGCGAGAAGATCCTCGACGGCAAGGTCTCGAAGTGGCTCACCGAGGTGGTGCTCCTCGACCAGCTCTCGGTGAAGGAGTCGAAGAAGACCATCGGGCAGCTCCAGGGCGACCTCGCCAAGGCCGTCGCGGGCACCGCCATCGCGCGCTTCGCCCGCTACGAGGTCGGCGAGGGCGTCGAGAAGGCGCCCACCAAGGACTTCGCCACCGAGGTCGCCGAGATGGCGGCCGCCGCCAACAAGGCGTGACCCCGCCGGGCGCGCAACGCCCGATGATCCCCCACGACCGCGCCCCCGTGAACGCCTCGGGGGCCGCGGTCGACCGGGGCCTGCTGCGCTGGACGGCCCTGCTCCTCGCCGTCGACCTCGCCACCTGGCTCATGGCCTGGATGTGGCTCGACCTCTCGCTCGTGGTGAGCGCGCTCGCCGCGTGGTCGGCCCTCTCGCTGCTCGCGGTGAGCGGGCTCTACCTCGCCACGGCGCGCGGCTTCAACGCCGGGCCCTTTCTCAAGGGCGAGCGCTGGGCCGTGCTCCAGCCCGTGTTCTGGCCCTTTCGCGTCGTGAGCCAGGCGATCTACGCCCTCGCAAGAAGGTTGCGCCGCGAGGAGGTCGTCTGCGAGGTGATGCCCGGCCTCTACCTCGGCCCGAAGCTGTTCGACGCCGAACGCTCGAAGCTCGAGGGCCGCGGCGTCACCGTGGTGGTCGACCTCACGTCGGAGCTGCCGACGAGCCGCACGTACTCCACCGCGCCGTTCGAGCGGGTGGGACACGCGCTGCTCGACCGCACCTTTCCGAGCGACGAGGCGCTCGACGCGCTCGTCGACGCGGTGCTCGCGCACCTCGGCGCGGGCCGCGGGGTGTTCGTGCACTGCGCCTTCGGCCGCGGGCGCAGCGCCCTCGTCGCGTGCGCCGTGGTCCTCGCCGCGGGCCACGCGAGCACGGCCGAAGAAGCCCTCGCGAAGGTGAAGGCCGCGCGCCCGGCGGTGAGCATCCGGCGCGACGGGGTCGAGGTGCTGCGGCGATTCGCGGCGCGACGCGCGGGAATGTGAAGGGCGCTGGAGGGGGACGGTTCAGGACGCCGGTCCGACGCTTCTGGACAGGACTCCGAGCGTTCTGGACATCGGGCTCGCGAATTCTGGACGCGGCTCGCCAGGGCGGGGCCGCGCGAGCTAGACCGGCGGGATGCGGTGCTCGCGCGTGCGCTCGTCGTCGTCGATGACGGGCGCCGCGTGGCCGCCCTGCGCGTCCTTCGAGCGGAAGAGGCCGTCGACGGCGCGGATGGGGAAGGTGAGCACGCGGAAGAGGCGCGCGAGGCGCTGCGAGTGGGCCCAGTCGTCGAAGAGCGAGTAGACGACGGGCGTCGCGAGCAGCGTGAGCAGGAGCGAGAGGGTCTGGCCGCCGATGACCACGGAGCTCATCGCGCGGTTGGTGCCCGAGCCCGCGCCCGTCGAGATGGCCAGCGGGATCATGCCCGCCACGAAGGCCACCGTGGTCATCAAGATGGGCCGGAGGCGGTGGCGGTTGGCGAGGATCACCGCGTCGGCGCGCGAGAGCCCGCGGCGCCGGAGGTCTCGCATGTGGTCGACCTGGAGGATGCTGTTCTTCTTCACGATGCCGAAGAGCACGAGGATGCCCAGCGTCGAGAAGATGTTCATCGACTGGCGGAGCATCACGAGCGAGAAGATCGCGAAGGGCACCGACAGGGGGAGCGAGATGAGGATGGTGACCGGGTGGATCCAGCTCTCGAACTGGGCCGCGAGCACCAGGTACATGAACACCAGCGAGAGGATGAACGCGATGGCGAAGCTCTGGCCCGCGCGCCCGAGCTCCTTCGAGCGGCCCGAGAGCTCGGCCGAGAAGCCGGGCTCCATGCGCTGCGCCTCGCGCGCCGCGTGGAACTGCTGGATCACCGCGGCCTCGGAGGTGCCCACCGAGACGTTGCTGTAGATCATCACCATGCGCTGGCGCCCGAGGCGCTGGATGGACGACGGCCCGGTGCTCTCGACGAACTCGACCACGTCGGCGAGGCGCACCGAGCGGCCGGGGACGTTGGTGGGCACGGTCACCTGCTCGATGGCCCGCACGCGGTCGCGGGCCTCGGGGGTGGCGCGGATCCACACCTCGTACTGCTCGCCGCCCTCGTTGTAGGTGCTCACCTGCAGGCCGCCCACGAGCGAGCGCAGGGTGCTGGCGATGTCGAGCGCGCTCACGCCGAGGTCGGCGGCGCGCGCGCGGTTGATGCGCACCGAGAGCTCGGGCTTGCCCACCACGAGCGTGGTGTCGGCGTCGACGACGCCGGGGATGTTGCGCACCCGGGCGAGCATGCCCTGGGCGTAGGTGGCGAGCTTGTCGAGGTCGGGGCCGCGGAGCACGTACTGGATCGCCGCGCTGTCGGCCGCGGTGCCGCCGCCGAAGGCGTTGACGGGCGAGACGCTCACGCGCAGCCGCTCGCGCTGAAAGGCCGGGAGCACCTGCTGGCGCACGCGGGCCATGACCTGCTGCTGGTCGTCGGCGCGGCGCGTGGGCTCGACGAGGCGCACGAAGACCGAGGCCTGGTTGGGGCCGCGGCCCGAGGGGTCGCCCGGCGGCGAGCCCACGGTGGTGACCGTGAGGGCCACGCCCGGCAGGCGGCGGATCTCGCGCGCCAGGCGCTCGGAGATGAGCCGCGTCTGCTCGAGCGAGGTGCCCTCGGGCGCGCGCACGTTCACGTCGAAGCGCGACTCGTCGTCGAGGGGGAGGAAGTTCTTCTGCACGGCCTTGGCGAGGGGCACCACGCTGAAGAACGTGAGGGCCATGGCGGCGACCACGATCCAGCGGCGCTCCATCACGAAGGCCAGGGCCTTGAGGTAGGTGCGCTCGATGGCGCCGTAGACGCCCCCGGCGTGGTGCGCGGCGGCGAACTCGTCGGGGATGTGCCGCGTGCCCGCGCGCCACTCGCGGTAGGCGGCCTTCTCGGCGAAGCGGGGCTCGGGGGCCGGGTCCTTCCACTCGGCGTCGAGGGCGTCGGACTCGTCTTCGAGGCCCTCGACGGGGTGGAGGGTGGCCTTGCCCGAGGGCGCGAGCCACCGCGACGAGAGCATGGGCGTGAGCGTGAACGAGACGAGCAGCGAGACGCCGATGGCGAACGACATCGTGAAGCCGAACGACTTCATGAAGCGCCCGACGATGCCGCCCATGAACGCCACGGGGAGGAACACCGCGATGAGCGACAGGGTGGTGGCGAGCACCGCGAGGCCGATCTCGCGCGTGGCCATGATGGCCGCGCGGCGCGGGGCCATGCCCTTCTCGTCGATGAAGCGGAAGATGTTCTCGAGCACCACGATGGCGTCGTCGATGACGATGCCGACGGCCAGGGTGAGCGCGAGCAGGGTGATGATGTTGAGCGTCAGCCCCATCGCCTTGATGAGCGCGAAGGTGGCGACGATCGACGTGGGGATCGCGAGGGCGGCGATGAGGGTCGAGCGGCCGTTCCAGAGGAAGAGCAGCACGACGAGGGCGGCGAGCATGCCGCCGATGACCAGGTGCTCCTCGACGGCGTGCACGGCGTTGCGGATGAACTCGCTCTCGTCGCGCACGGTCTCCATGCGGAAGCCCGGCGGGAGCGTCGGGCGGATCTCGTCGATGCGCTCGCGCAGGGCGTCGATGACCGAGAGGGTGTTGGTGCCCGACTGCTTGCGCACCGAGAGGATCACCACCTCGCGGCCGTTGACCGCGGCGTGCGAGCTGGCCTCCTCCTCGCTGTCGGCGGCGAGGCCCACGTCGCGCACGCGCACGGGCAGCCCGGCGCGCTGGGCCACCACCAGGTCGTTGAGCTCGTTGATCGACGCCACGCGGCCCACCACGCGGAGGCTCAGCGTGCGCTCGCCCTGGATCACGTCGCCGCCGGGCACCTCGACGTTCTGCGTGGCGAGGGCGCGCTGCACGTCGACGGCGGTGAGCCCGAACGACTGGAGCCGCGAGGGGTCGAGCACGACGTTGATCTGCCGCGCCCTGCCGCCGAGCACGGTCACGCCGCCGACGCCGTTGAGCGACTCGATCTGCCGGCGCACGCGCTTGTCGGCGTACTCGGTGATCTCACGGATCGAGCGCGTGCCCGAGAGGGCCACGAGCATGACCGGGGCGGCGTCGGGGTCCATGCGCTCGACGCGCGGCTGCTCGATGCCCTGGGGCAGGAGCGAGAGCGTGCGGTTGACGCGGTCGCGCACCTCCTGGGCGGCCACGGAGGTGTCTTTGTCGAGGTCGAAGCGGGCGAGCACGACCGACAGGCCCTCGTACGAGTTCGAACGCAGCTCGTCGAGGCCCGAGATGGAGTTGACGGCCTCCTCGATCTTGTCGCTCACCTCGGTCTCGACCTGCTCGGGCGACGCGCCCGGCAGCACCGTGGTCACGACCACCATCGGGAAGTCGACGTTGGGGAAGCGGTCGACCGCCAGGCCCCGGATGCTCGCCACGCCCACCACCACGAGCGCGAGGATGAGCACCCAGGTGAACACCGGGCGGCGGACGCAGACTGCGGCAAGCCACTGCATGTGGGTCGCTCCTCTTGCTTCTTCTTCTACTGCTCGACGACCTGGACGCCGTCGCCCAGCCGCGTGAGGTTGTCGGTCGCCACGCGCTCGCCCGCGGCCACGCCGCGCTCGATGAGCACCTCGTCGCCCGCGCGCTCGGCGACGGTGACCACGCGCTCCTGCACGCGGCCGCCCGAGACCACGAACACGCGGCTCGCGCCCGACTCGCTCAGCACCGCGCGCGCGGGCACGGCCACCGCGGGGCGCCGCGTGCCGAGGGCGATGCGCGCCGTGGCGAAGAGCCCGGGGCGCAGCGCGCCGTCGCCGTTGGGCACCACGGCCTCGACGATGAGCGAGCGCGAGTCGGCGCGCACCGCCGCGGAGATGTACCGCACGGTGCCCGTGAACACCCGGTCGGGGTACGCGTCGACGCGCACCTCGACCGACTGGTCGCGGCGCACCTGCGAGATGCGCTCCTGGGGCACCTGGATCTCCATGCGCAGGGGGTCGGTGCGCACGAGGGTGACCACGGCGCGCTGCGGGGTGACGTACTCGCCGACGTTGACCTTGCGCTCGGCCACCTCGCCCGCGAAGGGCGCGCGGATGGTCGAGTCGCTGAGGGCCCGCGACGTCTGCTGCGACGCGGCCTGCGCCTGCTGGTAGGCGAAGTACGCGCCGCGCATGTTGTTGACCGCGCTGCGGTACTGCTCGCGCGCCGCCGTGGCCTGCATCGTGGCGCGCTGGTACTCCTGGTCGCTCATGGAGCCCGACTCGTGGAGCTGCTGCGCGCGGCGCAGGGCGTCGTCGGCGAGGTCTCGGTTGGCCGCCGCGGCGCGCACCTCGGCGGTCGCCTCGGGGTCGAAGCGCCCGCCCGGGTCGCCGCCGAGCCGCGCGCGCGCCTGACCCAGCATCGCCTGCGCCTGCGCCGCCGTGGTGCGAAAGTCGACCTCGCGCAGGCGCACCAGGGGGTCGCCCTCGCGCACCTGCGAGCCGCGCTCGACGAGCACCTCCATCACGCGCCCCGCCACGAGGGGGGTGACGTCGGACTGCATGTCGGCCAGCAGCGAGCCGCTCGCCGAGAGCACGTCGGGCAGCTCACGCGCGACCGCCGCGGCCGTGCCCGTGCGCACCGGCGCCGCGGGGTCGTTCGAGGGGTTCACCTGCGGCGCACCGGCGCCCTGGCGCTTGCACGCGACGAGCGAGAGGGAGGCCGCCGCGGTGAGGGCGAGCGTGAGCGCGAGGCGGAGGCGGGGCGCTGCGCGGCGCCGCGCGGGGGCGGGCGGGGTGGTCGGGTGATTCATGGTGTCTTTCAAGGTGTGCGCCGGGCGCCGGCGGTCTGCGGGTGGGATGCGCGTGGAACCGGACCGGATCGATCGTACCACGAACTAAATCGCAGGGAAGGTTTTTGTACGCGAGGGAGGCCTCGTTTGACCTTCATGCACGGAAGATTCGCTCCGTGACGGAGAGCGATGCGACGGGAGGAACTTCTGAAGCATCGGAGCACGATGTAATGGACTCGCGGGCGCCGTGACCCTAGGATGGAGCCGTGATCGAGCGCAAGGTCGAGCGCCTGGCCGTCATCGTGGAGCGGATCATCAAGGCCGCGCAGCGGTTCGTCCGCATGGAGTGCGACGACCTGGACCTGACCCCGCACCAGATGTTGCTCCTGCGCATGCTGGAGACCCACGGGCCCATGACAGTGGGCGAGCTGCGGCGCGAGACAAGCGCGGCGCAGAGCACCATGAGCGAGATGGTGGGCCGCCTTGCCCGCGCGGGGTACGTGCACAAGAAACCCGACCCCGACGACCGGCGCTCGGTGAAGGTGGCGGTCACGGCCAACGGAAAGGCGATCCTGGGGGCGCGCATGCGCGAGATCAGCCGGCGGCATCACACGGTGCTCTCGGCCCTCTCCGACGAGGACCAGGAGCGCCTGCTGGCCGCCTTCGAGACGATCTCGGAGCTGATGGACCGGGCCGCGGCCAACGCGGCCCACGGAGACGATGATGATGCGTAGCGTGTGGTGGGCGTTGGGCGCGGCGGCGCTTCCGTTGAACGCGTGGGCGCAGACGGCGCCCGCGGGGCAGGTCGAGGCTCCTCCCGCGGCGGTGACCGCGCCCCCGGCGCCGCCCGCGCTGCCCGAGGAGCTCACGCCGCAGCCCGGCGGCATGACTGCGGAGATGGCCGCCGCGCGCGCGATCAGGGTGAGCGCGCAGATGCGCGCGGCGCGGGCGAACACCGAGGCCGCCGACGCCGCGAGGAGCGAGGCCGCGTACGGGATGATCCCGCAGGTGTCGGTCTCGGCCCGCTACACGCGCCTGTCGGAGATCACCCAGCCCTCGCTCGGCGGGCCCCCGCGGCCGGGCCTGGTCTACACGCAGATCCCGCCGCTGCCCGGCACCACCAGCTTCGGCACCGCCAACTTCAACCAGTGGCGGCCCGCGTGTCGCGACGCGCAGGGCAGCATCACCCCGGGCACCCAGAGCCTCACGGGGGGCCAGTTCGCGATCGACTGCGGCGGCGGCTCGCCGCTCCTCACGCCGCCGTCGGCGTTCACCTTCCCGGTGATCCTCGACCAGATCGCCTTCCGCGGGACGCTCACCGTGCCCCTCACCGACATCCCGTTCCGCCTCGCGCGGGTGTACGAGGCCGCGGGGCTCACCGCGCAGGCCCGGCGCCTCGACGAGGCGTCGACGCGCTCGCAGGTCGCCACCGACGCGCGCGTGGCCTTCTACGAGTACATGCGCGCGCAGGGCAACCTCGCCATCGCGCAGCGGGGCTTCGAAACCGCGCAGCGCCACCGCGAGGACCTCGCGCGCTTCGTCGAGGCCGGCACCGTCGCGCGCGTCGAGCTCCTGCGCGTCGAGGCCCAGGTGGCCGAGTCCGAGCGCGTCGTCATCTCGGCGCGCGAGAGCGTGGGGCTCGCCGAGGCGCAGCTCCGCCAGCGGCTGCACATGCCCCCGGGCGAGCGCGTGACGCTCGGCGAGGCGCTCGACGCGCCCGTCGACGTGCCCGGCGGCGTCGAGTCGCTGCTCGACCGCGCCATGCGCGACCGGCCCGAGATCGGCAGCCTCGAGCGGCAGACCCGCGCCCTCGACGCCAACCTCGCGGCCACGAGGGCGGCCATGTTCCCGAGCCTCGTCGCGCAGGCCAACATCGACATCGCCAACCCCAACCAGCGCTTCATCCCCCAGTCGCAGGAGTTCAACACCACCTGGGACGTGAACCTCATCCTCCAGTGGTCGCCCACCGGGGCGATTCAGACGGGCGCGACCGCGAACCGCGTGGCCTCGCAGCGCGACGCCGTGCGCGCGCAGCTCGACGCCCTGCGCGAGGGCCTCGAGATCGAGGTGCGCGGCACCTGGGTGCAGGTGCAGAGCGCCCGCGCCGCCATCGAGGCCGCGCGCCGCCAGGTGGCCTTCGCCGAGGAGAGCTACCGCGTGCGCCGCGAGCGCTTCCTCGCCGGCGCCGCCGTCTCGTCGGACCTCACCGACGCCGAGCTCGACCTCATGCGCGCGCGCCTCGCCGCGGCCAACGCCCACGTCGACCTGCGCGTCGCCCTCGCCCGCCTGCGCCGCGCCGTGGGCACGCCCGAAGCCTCGCGCTGATCGGGTATCGTCGGCGCCCCACCGATGCGCCCGCTGCTCCTCGCCTGTGCCCTCGCCGCGTGCAGCCAGCGCGCGCGCAGCGCCCCTTCACCCGCTCGCCCCGCGGCGCGCACCGACGCGCCGCCCCCCGCGCGACCGCCCGCGCCGCCCGACCC
>JBDHVF010000283.1:0-9306 GCA_039809605.1 Polyangiales bacterium
TGGTGTTCTCGGTCACCTCGGCGGTCGAGTACCTGCGGCTCTTCCTCGCGGCGGTCGAGGCCAAGGAGCAGCGCCTCGGCGGCTGATCACACGTCGCTCTCGCGCGGCGCGGGGATCACGAACGCGAACACGCTCCCGCCCCCCTCGCGCTCGCGCACCTCGACGCGCCCGCCGTGGGCGTCGGCCACGCGCTTGACGATCGCGAGCCCGAGGCCCGTGCCCCGCGCGGTGCCCGAGTAGAACGTGTCGAAGAGCCGCTCGCGCAGCTCGGGGGCCACGCCGGGGCCGCGGTCGAGCACGGCGATCTCGGCCTCGCCGCCCGACGCGGTCACCTCCACCCGCACGTCGCCGCCCTTGCGCGACGCCTGCGCGGCGTTGCGCACGAGGTTCCAGAGCACCTGGCGCACCTGGTTGCCGTCGGCCATGGCGACCACCGACGCCTGGCCGCCGACCGAGAGGTTCACGTTCGACTCGGCACCCCCCGAGGTCTTCGCGAGCGTGACCACCTCGCCCGCGAGCGCCGCGAGGTCGGTGGGCTGAAGGTCCGGCGGCCGCGGCCGCGCGAACTGGAGCATGTCGGTCACGAGCTGGTTGAGCCGCTCGACGTCGCGGCTCACGGTGACGAGCAGCCGCCGCTCCTCGGGGTCGAGCGCGGCGGTCTCTCGCACGAGCTCGACGCAGCCCGAGATGGCCCCGAGGGGGTTGCGGATCTCGTGCGCGAGGCCCGCCGCGAGGCGGCCGAGCACCGCGAAGCGCTCGGCCTGCTCGACGGCGTTACGCAGGCGCTCCTCGCGCTCGCGGTTGTCGATGATCACCACGCCGCCGCGCGTGTCGGCGTGGTGGTCGTAGAGGGGCGCGCAGTGAAAGGCCACGGGCAGGGGGCCGCCGGGGGCCTCGAGCGCGGTGTCGCCCGCGGCGTGCGCGCCCTCGAGCACGCCGGGCGGCAGAAAGGGCAGCAGCGTGCGCGCGTCGGCGCCCAGGAGCTCCGGCGGCGCGTGGCCGAGCATCTGCGCGGCGACGGGGTTGGCGCTCTCGACGCGCCCCGCGGCGTCGAAGGTCACGATCGCGAGGGGGATCGAGCGCAGCACGTCTTCGTAGAGCCGCGCGAGGCTCGCGCGCGAGACCTCGGCGCGCACGAGCGCGTCGCCCGTGAGCACGAGCCGGTCGGCGAGCGTGCCGCCGATGGCCGTGATGAGCACCACGGCCGTCACGGTCACCACCATCTGGTAGGTGGTCTCGATGGGGTTCGAGAGGAGCTGGCGCTGGTCGGCGGGCGGGTCGACGAGGCCCGTGGCCATGAGCAGCGCGAGCAGGCCGTAGAGGCCGAGGCTGCACACCGCCGTCCAGAGCGTGGCGCTGCCGCCGAGCACGAGCGCGGCGGTGAGCGCGCTCAGGCCGAAGAAGGTGCTGAGCGGCGACGACGCCCGTCGCGTACGCGAGGAGCGTCCACGCGAGCAGGTCGAGCGCGATGCTCACCGACGTGAGGCGCTCGAGGCGGTCGGGCGGCGCGCCGCGGATCTGGAGCACGTACCCGAGCGACGCGAGGTAGATCGCGACGATGACCCCGAGGAGCAGCCGCGGCGTGGGGCCGTCGAGCGAGTGGCCCTCGGCGAGGTAGACCGCCACGGTGCCGCCGAAGATCACCGTGCACACGAGCACCCGCGCGGCCGAGAGCCACAGGAAGCGCATGCGCTGCTGGGAGTCGGTGCCGCCCACGAGGGCGGCCGGGTCGGTGACGGCGGGCATCGCGCGCGACGGCGCCGCTACTCGGCCTTGACCTTGCCGGCGATGCTGAAGATCGGGAGGTACATCGCGATGATCATCGTGCCCACCGACCCGCCGATGAAGACCATCATGATGGGCTCGAGCAGCGAGGTCATGGCCGCGACGGCGACGTCGACCTCCTCCTCGTAGAAGTCGGCGATCTTGTTGAGCATGGTGTCGAGGGCGCCGGTCTGCTCGCCGACGGCGATCATCTGCACCACCATCGAGGGGAAGACCTTCGTCTCCGCGAGGGGCTCCGCCATGTTCTTGCCCTCGGCGATCTTGGCGCGCGCCGAGAGCACGGCCTGCTCGACGACCCAGTTGCCCGCGCTCTTGGCGACGATCTCCATGGCGTCGAGGATGGGCACGCCCGACGAGAGCAGCGTGCCGAGGGTGCGGGTGAAGCGCGCCACGGCGATCTTGCGCATCGTGGGGCCGAGCACCGGGGCGTTGAGCACGAACTTGTCGATGGCGATCACGCCCTGCTGCGTCTTCGACCACTTGCTGAACGCGAAGCCCGCGCCCACCACGCCGCCGATGAGGAACACGATGTTGCTCACGAAGAAGTGAGACATGTTGATGACCAGCTGCGTGAGGTCGGGGAGGTTGCCGCCGAACTCCTTGAACATGGTCTCGAACGTCGGGATCACGAAGATCATCATGATCGCGATGACGCCGATGGCGATGCACATGACCCCGATGGGGTAGGTGAGCGCGCTCTTGACCTGGCGCTTGAGCTTCGCGTTCTTCTCGATGTACGTCGCGATGCGCCCGAGGATCGAGTCGAGGATGCCGCCGATCTCGCCCGCGCGGACGAGGTTGCAGTAGAGCACGTCGAAGACCTGCGGGTGCTTCTCGAGCGAGTCGCTGAAGGTGTTGCCGCCCTCGACGTCGGCCTTGACCTGCTTGAGCACGCGCTGGAACGCCGGGTTCTCGGCCTGCGACGAGAGGATCTCGAGGCACTGCACCAGCGGCAGGCCCGCGTCGATCATCGTCGCGAACTGGCGCGTGAAGATCACCAGGTCCTTCTGCGAGACGCTCCCGCCCCCGAAGTTGAGGCTGAGCGAGAGGCCCTTCTTCTTCAGCGAGACGGGCGTGAGCTGCTGCTGGCGGAGCTTGACGCCCGCGGCGGCCTCGTCGTCGGCCTCGAGCGTGCCCGTGCGCACTTCGCCGGTGCGCGTCTTGGCCTCATAGATGAACTGCGGCATCAGTCGGCGATCGTATCGGCCTCGGGGCGCGCGGGTCAAAGGTCGAGGCGCGCGCAAAGACTCTTCGGCGCCCGCGTGCGCGCTTCGGCCAGTGGGGGCGTGTAGGTGGCGCTAGGCCGTGCGGGGGGGCGCGGGCGCTCTCCCCGCGCTCTCGAGGAGCTGTTGCAGCTCGACGACGTCGGAGGAGCGGCCGAGGGCCTCTTCGGCGGTGATCTGCCGGCGCACCACGAGGGCGGCGAGGGCCTGATTCATGGTCTGCATGCCCGTGGCCGACTGGCCCATCTGCATGTGCGAGTAGATCTGGTGCACCTTGTCCTCGCGCATGATCGACCGGATGGCCGGCGTGGGGATGAGCACCTCGACGGCGGGCACGCGCCCCGCGCCGCCGGCGCGCGGCAGGAGGAGCTGCGTGATCACGCCCTGGAGCACGAACGACAGCTGCACCCGCACCTGCTGCTGCTGGTGCGCGGGGAACATGTCGATGATGCGCGTCACGGCCTGCCACGCGCTGTTGGTGTGCAGCGTGCCGAACACCAGGTGCCCCGTCTCGGCGATGGTGAGCGCGGCCTCGACGGTCTCCTGGTCGCGCAGCTCGCCGATGAGCACCACGTCGGGGTCCTGGCGCAGCGCGTAGCGCAGGGCGTCTTTGAAGGTCGACGTGTCGATGCCGATCTCGCGCTGGTTCACCACGCAGTTCTTGTTCGCGTGCATGTACTCGATCGGGTCCTCGATGGTGAGGATGTGCTGGCGCGTCTCGGCGTTGATCTTGTCGATGATGGCCGCGAGCGTGGTGGTCTTGCCCGAGCCCGTGGGGCCCGTGATGAGCACCAGGCCCCGGTTGCGCGCCGCGAAGTCGCTCACCACCGCGGGCAGGCCCAGCTCCTCGATCGAGAGGATCTTGAAGGGGATGGCCCGGAACGCCGCCGCCACGGCGCCGCGCTGCATGAACACGTTGGCCCTGAAGCGCGCGAGGTTCTTCACCCCGAACGACAGGTCGAGCTCGCAGGTCGTCTCGAACTGCCGCCGCTGCTCCTCGGTGAGGATCGAGTAGCAGAGCCGCTGCGTGTCGGCGGGCGTGAGCACCGCGCAGCGGCGCAGGGGCACGAGCTGGTCGTCGACGCGCAGCACCGGCGGCGAGCCCGTGGTGATGTGCAGGTCGCTCGCGCTCTTCTCGACCATGACCTTCAGCAGGTCGAGCAGCGTGGGCTGGATCGGCTCGACCGACGACGACACGGCGCGCGCCCCTCGGGGATCAGTGCCCGCCCCCACCGCCGCCTCCCTTGTTGCCGTCGGACGTGGTGCAGCGCACGATCTCCTCGGTGGTGGTCACGCCCTCGAGGCACTTCGAGATGGCCGACATGCGCAGCGTGCGGAGCCCGCAGCGGATCGCCTGCTGCTTGAGCTCGGCGGCCGACGCGCCCTGGAGCACCAGGTCCTTGATCTCGTCCCACATGGGCATGACCTCGTAGAGCGCGACGCGGCCCTTGTAGCCCGTGCCGTTGCAGTTCGAGCAGCCCGCGCCCTTGGAGAGCGTGCCGCCGTTGGTCTGGGCGATCTCCTCCTCCTTGAAGCCGATCTCGCGCAGGAGGTCGAGCGACACCTTCACCTCGCCCTTGCACTCCTTGCAGATGCGCCGCGCGAGGCGCTGCGCGAGCACGAGGGTCGTCGCGGCCGTCACCATGAAGGGCTCGATGCCCATGTTGAGCAGGCGCGAGACGGTGCTCGGCGCGTCGTTGGTGTGCAGCGTCGAGAGCACCATGTGGCCCGTGAGCGCGGCCTTCACGGCGATCTCGGCCGTCTCGAAGTCGCGGATCTCGCCCACCATGATGATGTCCGGGTCCTGCCGGAGGAACGAGCGCAGCGCCGCGGCGAAGTTCAGGCCGATGTCGTCGTGCATCTGGCACTGGTTGATGCCCGCGAGGTTGTACTCCACCGGGTCCTCGGCCGTGCTGATGTTCTCGGTGGTCTTGTTGAGCTCGGCGAGCGCGGAGTAGAGCGTCGTGGTCTTGCCCGACCCCGTGGGGCCCGTCACCAGCACCATCCCGAAGGGGTTGTGGATGGCCTTCATGAACCACTCGAGCTGCGTCTTCTCGAACCCGAGCTTGGTCATGTCGAGCTGCAGGTTCGACTTGTCGAGCAGGCGCAGCACGATCTTCTCGCCCCAGATCGTGGGCAGCACCGACACGCGGTAGTCCATCTCCTTGCCGCCGCCGAGCTTGAGCTTGATGCGCCCGTCCTGCGGCAGGCGCCGCTCGGCGATGTCGAGGCTCGACATGATCTTCACGCGCGACGAGATGGCGTTCTTCATCTTGATCGGGGGCTTGAGCTCCTCGCGCAAGACGCCGTCGATGCGGTAGCGAACGCGCATCATCTTCTCGTACGGCTCGATGTGAATGTCGCTCGCGCGCACCTTGATGGCGTTGAGCAGGATGGCGTTGCAGAGCCGCACCACGGGCGCGTCCTCGCTGGCCTTGGTGAGCTCGAGGACGTTCTCGCTGTCCTCCTCGTCGCCGCCGAACTCGACGTCGGCGTCGCCGATGTCGCCGATGAGGGCGTCGATGTCGACGGCCGGCGCCATGGTGCTGCCGGCGCCCGCCGCGGGGGCGAAGAGCTTGTCGATCGCCGCCGCGATCGCCAGCTCGCTCGCGACCACGGGCTCGACGTTGTACCCGGTGAGGAACTTGATGTCGTCGATGGCGTGCAGGTTCGTCGGGTCGCTCATCGCCACGATGAGCGACGAGCCCGCCTTCGAGATGGGGATGACCTTGTGCTTCTCGCACACGTCGCGCGTGACGACCTTGCCGAGGTCGGGGTCGAGCTCGACGGCCGACAGATCGATCGACGGGACGCGGTACTCCTGCGAGAGGAAGTTGGTGATCTCGCGGTCGGAGATGAACCCGAGCTTCGCGAGCGCCGCGCCGAGGTTCACGCCGGAGCGCTTCTGCTCCTCCTGCGCCTGACGGAGCTGCGCGAGCGAGATGCGCTTCTCCCGTACGAGGAGTTCGCCCAGGCGATTGCCGGTAGACATTCAGTGCCTCCTTGATACAACTCGTCGCCGCCGCGCGGCGCCGTCCATCGAACGGCCGCGCGCTCGCGGCATGGACCACGGATCGCTTCTATCACGTCCCGCCGAGGGTCTTCCATGTGGTCGTGGCTGTCTCGGGTGTTCCGTTCGACGAGCGCCGCGGAGCGCGCCGAGGCCGAAGGAAGGATCGAGGACGCCGCGCGGCTCTACGTCGAGAGCGGAGATCGCGCCGAGGCGATCCGCGTGTACCTCCGGGCGGGAGAGACCGCGCGCACCCTCGAGGAGCGACGGGAGTACTTCACCCGCGCGTACGGCCTCGCGCGCACCGACGACCTGCGCGACGCGGCGCGCAAGGGCCTCGCCATGGTCGCCCTCGCCGAGGCCGAGGCCGCCGCGCCGCGCACCGACGACGACCGCCGCCGGCTCACCGAGGCCGCCGAGGACCTCGAGCGCATGGGCTGCTACCGCGACGCGGGCCGCGCGTGGGCCCTGCTCGAAGACCGCGAGGCCGTCGTGCGCGTGCTCACCCTCGCGGGCGACGTCGACGCGCTCGAGTCGGTCACGGGCTCGCGCGACGAGGCCGAGCGCAAGGGCCTGCGACGCAGGGGCGCCCTCGAGGGCTTCGACTCCGCGTGGCGCTCGGGCGACCGGCCGCGGGCCATCCGCGACCTGCGCGCGTGGGTGAGCGCCAACCCCGACGACCACGAGGCCCGCGCCGCGCTCGACGCCCGCGTCGCCACCCTGCTGCGCGACGGCCGCTGCGAGCTCGAGCACGACGGCGCCCGCACCCTCCTCGTGGGCGCGCTCCCGGTCACCCTCGGGCGCGAGGCCGACGTGGTGCTCCGCGGCGCGTCGGTGTCGCGCAGGCACGCCGTGATCGAGCGCGGCGCCGAGGGCTTCACCCTGCGCGACGCGGGCAGCCGCGCGGGCCTGCTCGCCGACGGCGTGGCGATCGCGGCGCCCCTGCCGCTCGCGCCCGGCGCGCTCGTGGGCCTCGGGGCCGACCTCGCGCTGCGCGTGAGCCCCGCGGGCGACGAGGGCGCGCTCGCGCTCGAGGTCGAGCGCGGCATGGACCGCGGCCGGCGCATCGTGCTCGTCGCGCGCAGGTACTCGCTGGGTTGGGCGACGCTGCGCTTCGAGCCTGACGGGCCCGTGGTGTCTCCCTCGGCGCCCGTCTCGCTCAACGGCCAGAAGGTCGCCGTGGAGTTCACCCTCGCGCGCGGCGATCGAATCGAGGCGCCGGGCCACGAGCTCGACGTGCTTTGACCGTTCACCCCCCGAGCGCCTTGCGGAAGGCCTTGAGGAGCTGCGCGTCGTCGGCGAAGACCTCGGCGACGTGCGGCGAGTCGAGCACCACCGCCACGGCCGCGCGCACCGCGCGGTCGCCCGACGTGGCCTTCATCATCGCGTCGAGCACCTCTTCGACGAGCTCGGGGCGCTCGCCCTCTTCGAACTCGATCTCGCCGTCGGCCTCGAGCTGCTTGAGGCAGCGGTCGACGGCCTCGTACGCGGCCTTGAAGCGCTCGCCCTTCGGGGCGCCCTTCGCGCCCGCGCCGCCCGAGGCCCACCGGCGCGCGGCCTCGGCGATCGCGGGGTCGGGGTGCTTCGCGAGCGAGGCCACGTACGCGGGCGCCGCGCCCTTCTTCACGGCCAGCTCGAGGTCGCGCAGGCGCTCGAGGAGCGTGCGCTGCGCGGGCGTGAGGGCGCCCTCGTCGAAGCCCTGGGGCAGCGAGAGCGCGCGGGTCTTCGCGAAGCGCACGAGCGCGCGCAGGAGGTTGGCGCGCGCCGGGTCGCCGGCCTTGGGGGCGCCCGTGTCGAGCTTCGTCTCGGGCCAGGTGTTCGCGCGCAGCGCGCGGTAGAAGATCGACGGAGAGAGCGCGCGCAGGGCCGCGAGGGCGCCCACGCCCGAGAGGGCCGAGCGGTTCCAGAGGTCGCGCGGGGGCGCGTCGCGGTCGAGCGAGTGGGGGTCGTCGTCGTCGTCGCCCGCGGTCTCGACGAGCACCGTGGCCCACTCGAGGAGCGAGGTGGTCGACGCGAAGTGCGGGCCCGTGGCCTCGCCCTCGCGCGTCACGAAGAACGCCCGGTGCTCGCCGCGCGGGTCGGGGCAGCGGTCGATCACCAGCAGCGCGCCGTCGGAGCTCGACCCCGCGGGCACGAGGTCGGCGCAGGCGAGGGCCCACACCACGTCGGCCCACGGGTCGTCGCCCACCGCGAGCGCGGGCCACGGGTCGGGCACGTCGGCGCGGCCGAAGGAGCACGCCCACGAGTCGAAGGGGCGCGCGCGCAGGAGGGCCGCGGTCGCGTCGGCGGGGTTGTCGGGCAGCGCGGGGAGCGCGCCGCCGCCCGTGGCGTTCCACCATGCGCGCGCGGCGTCGTCGTGTGCAGAAGAAGGCATCTCCGTGGGGACCTCGCGCGGAGGGTGGCGCGGCCGGTCGCGCGTTGCAAGCGCTCGATGCTCCGCGGCGGGTCAGAGCAGCGAGCGCGCGCGGCGCACGAGGGCCTGCACGCGCTCGTGCGAGAGGGCGCCGAGGGCCTTCGAGGTGCGCCGCCCGACGGGCAGGGCACGCCCCACCGAGAGCGCCACGCGCGTGCGCCGCGCCAGGAGCACCCGGCGCGCGTGCTCGGGGAAGGGCTGCTGGAAGAAGATCGCGTGCGGGCCGTCGTACGCGAGGCCCACGGGCAGCACCTCGCCGCCCGAGCGCGTGATCGCCACGAACGCGCCGGGGTGAAAGGGCCGCACCTCGTCGTCGGGAAAGGTCGTGCCCTCGGCGAAGACCGTCACCGTGTGCCCCTCGGCGAGCCGGTCGCTCACCGCGCGGATCGACGCCGCGCCGCTCGCGGCCGACGTGCGGTCGACGTAGAGCGTCTCGCTGAAGCCCGCGAGCCACCCGATCACGGGCCAGTGCGCCAGGTCGTCGCGCGAGAGCATGTGCCCGCCGAAGCGCGAGAGCAGCACCAGGATGTCGAGCATCGAGCGGTGGTTCGACACGATCATGCGCCCGCCCTCGGGCGCGGGGCCGGGCGGGGGCGAGGGCGGGTCGTCGATCACCTCGACCCCGAGCGCGTCGAGCATCGCGCGCGACCACCACGTCACGTACGCGCGGCGGCGCTCGTAGCTCAACCCCCGCCAGCGCTGCTCCGAGAGAAAGAGCGCGGCGCCCGCGGAGGTGCGCGCGGTCATGCGCCCGAGGCGCAGCGCGGCGCGCGGCAGGGCGATGGGTGACGCGAGCGCTTCGGTGAGTTGCATCGGGAGCCTTCAGTTGCCCGCGTTGGCCTCGGCGTTGGCCTCGGCGGGGCGGTCGTCGTCGG
>JBDHVF010000284.1:0-9287 GCA_039809605.1 Polyangiales bacterium
AGGAGCGCGAGCATCGGCGGCGAGGTCCACGCCCAGGCGGCGCCGCCGAGGACGAGCGCGAGCAGCGCGCCCGAGAGCGCCACGGCCCGCAGCGCCGCGCCCGCGAAGTCGATCGCGCGCCGCGCGCGCCCGCCCGTCGCGGGGAGGATGACGGCGATCACCGCGAGCGCGAGGGCGCCGAGCGGGAGGTTCACGTAGAAGATCCAGCGCCACGACAGGTGCGTGGTGAGGTAGCCGCCGAGCAGCGGCCCGGCGACGCTCGACACGCCGAAGACGGCGCCGATGATCCCCTGGTAGCGCCCGCGATCGCGCGGGGGCACGAGGTCGCCGATGACGGCCTGCACCGTCACCGCGAGCCCGCCGCCGCCCACGCCCTGCAGCGCGCGGAACGCGATGAGCTCGGTGAGCGACCGGCTCGCGCCGCAGAGGGCCGACCCGACGAGGAAGATCACCACCGCGGCCTGCAGCACGCGCTTGCGGCCGTAGAGGTCGCCGAGCTTGCCGTAGAGCGGCGTGACCACGGTCTGCGCGAGCAGGTAGGCCGTGACGACCCACGACAGGTGCGCCAGGTCGCCCAGCTCTCCCACGATCGTCGGCAGCGCCGTGGCCACGATCGTGGAGTCGAGCGCCGCGAGCAGCATCACCAGCAGCAGCGCCCCGTAGACCACCAGCACCCGCTCGTGGGTCACCGGCGCCGGCGCGGCCACGCTCGAAGAGGTCTCACGCGTCGTCATGGCGCGAACCGACGCAGCAAGAACGAGGCGACGTGCGTTTCACGGAGAGCGCGCGCGCCGCCGCGGCATCGGCCGTGCACCGACGGGGCGCATGTCCGCGAACGTCCACGCCCTCCATCACGTGCGCCCGGGCCTGGGCCGCGGGTACTCGCGGCGCCGCAGGGGCGGCGGCTTCGTGTACCTCGACGCGGCCGGGCGGCGCGTCGTCGACGAGGGCGACCTGGCGCGCATCCGGTCGCTGGCGATCCCGCCGGCGTGGCGCGACGTGTGGATCGCCGCCGACCCGCGCGCCCACGTGCAGGCCGTGGGCTACGACGCGCGCGGGCGCAGGCAGTACCGCTACCACCCCGCGTGGTCGGCCGCGCGCAACGCCGAGAAGTTCGCGCGCCTCGCGGAGTTCTGCGAGGCGCTGCCCGCGATCCGCCGCGCGGTGGGCCGCGACATGCGCTGCCCCTGCCCCTGCCGCGACGCCGCCGTCGCCGCGGCCATCGCCCTCATGGAGCGCGGCCACCTGCGCGTCGGCAACGAGGCCTACACCCGCGCCAACGGCAGCTACGGGCTCACGACGCTCGAGCGCCGGCACGTGCGCGTGCGGGGCGCGAGCATCCGCCTCGCGTACCGCGGCAAGTCCGGCGTGCGGCGCCGCCTCGCGCTCGAGCACGGCGACCTCGCGCGCGCGCTGCGGCGCTTCCTCGCGCTGCCGGGCACGCGGGTGTTCAAGTTCCGCGTCGAGGGGGGGCGCGTGCGGCGCGTGCGACCGGAGCACGTCAACGAGTACCTGCACCGCGTGGCGGGCCCGGGGCTCACGGCCAAGTACTTTCGCACCTGGGCCGCGACGCTCTGCTGCATGGCGCGCCTCGCGGCCGGGGCGCCGCCCGAGAGCGACGCCGCGGCGCGCAGGGCCGTGCGCGAGGCCATCCGCGAGACGGCCGAGCGCCTCGGGCACACGCCCGCGGTGTGCCGCCAGAGCTACGTGCACCCCGCGGTGATCGACGCGTACCTGCGCGGCGACCTCGCGGCGCACGCGGGCGCCGCCGCGCGCGGCCCCCGGTGGCGCTTCGGGGGCGCGTGGCAGCGGCGCGCCGAGCGGGCGCTCGCGGCGCTCCTCACGGGCGCATCACGACCTTGATGCAGTGGTCCTGCTTCTTGACGAAGGTGGCGAAGCCGTCGGGCGCCTCGTCGAGCGAGAGGCGGTGGGTGATCACGAACGAGGGGTCGATCTCGCCCGCCTCGATGCGCTCGAGCAGCGGGCGCATGTACCGGTGCGTGTGCGTCTGGCCCATCTTGAAGGTGAGCCCCTTCGCGAACGCGGCGCCGAAGGGCACCTTGTCGAGCAGGCCCCCGTACACGCCGGGCACGGAGACGGTGCCGCCCTTGCGGCACGCCATGATCGCCATGCGCAGCGCGGTCGGGCGGTCGCTCTGGAGCATCAGCCCCTGCTTGACCTTGTCGTACGCGCCCACCACGCCGTGGCCGTGCGCCTCGAGCCCCACGGCGTCGATGCACGCGTCGGGTCCGCGCCCGCCGGTCATCTCGGCGATGCGCGCGAGCACGTCGCCCTCGCCCTCGTCGATCACCTCGGCGCGGCACGCGTCGCGCGCCATGGCGAGGCGCTCGGGCACGCTGTCGAGGGCGATCACGCGCGCGGCGCCCATCATGTACGCGCTGCGGATCGCGAAGAGCCCGACGGGCCCGCAGCCGAAGACGGCCACCGTGTCGCCGGGGTGGATGTCGCAGTTCTCCGCGGCCATCCAGCCCGTGGGAAAGATGTCGGAGAGGAAGAGCACCTGCTCGTCGCGGTGCCCGTTGACCACGAGGCAGCCCACGTCGGCGAAGGGCACGCGCACGAACTCGGCCTGTCCGCCCGAGTACCCCCCGTAGAGGTGCGAGTAGCCGAAGAGGCCGCCGCCCGAGTGGCCGTAGAGCTCGTCGCAGGTCGCGGCGCTCTCGGGGGGGTTGCTGTTGTCGCACGCGGAGTAGAGCTGGTGCTCGCAGTACCAGCAGCGCCCGCAGGCGATGTTGAAGGGCACGACGACCTTGTCGCCGACGCGCACGCGCCGGACCTCGCTGCCGACCTCGACGACCTCGCCCATGAACTCGTGGCCGAGCACGTCGCCCGATTTCATCGACGGGATGTAGCCGTTGTAGAGGTGCAGGTCGGAGCCGCAGATCGCGGTGAGGGTCACGCGCACGATCGCGTCGCCGGGGTTGACGATCTCGGGGTCGGGCACGCGGTCGACGCGCACGTCGCGGGTGCCGTGCCAGCAGTTGGCGCGCATGGTCACACCCTCCCCTCGCCGGCGAGCGGCGCGGGCGTGCCGGCGAGGCTCGGCGGCGGCGCCACGAACGACCCGAAGGGCTTGCGCTCCTCGTCTTCGAGCGCGTCGGGGCGGCGCGCGCCCGTGGCGATCTCGCCGGCCTCGACGAGCTGGCGGAAGCGCGCGAGCTCGACGTTGAACTGGTGCGCGGTGAAGCGCTTGAGCAGCGCGCGCAGCGGCGCGGCCACCACGGCGCCGCCCGGCGGCTGGTAGCGGATCTCGACGTGCACCTCGGTGCCGCGGTCGCCGGGCGCGTCGCGGAACTCGACGCTGCCCTCGTTGCGCACCTCGCTGCCCGGCAGCGAGCGCCACGCGATGCGACGGCCCTCGACGTCGTCGGTGATCTCGGTCGTCCACGTGAGGGTCATCGGGCCCTCCTCGACGACCCAGCGCGAGCGGTCCTCGCCCTCCATGGTCACGCTGCGCACGTGGTCCATGAAGCGCGGGAGGTTGTCGAGGCGCCGCCAGAAGCGGTAGAGCTCCATGCGCGGGGCGCGGATGGTGATCGCGCGCTGCGCCGTGACGCCGCCGTCGGTGGCGAGCACGCGCCAGGCGTACGAGCGCCCCGCGACGCCCCGCGCCGTGAGCGCCGCGCCGCCGGCCGCCAGCAGCCACCCCCAGAGGCCGCGCGTGCGGACGCCGAGCGCGATCGCGGCGCCGCCGAGCGCCGCCGAGGCGATGCGCTCGTACCTCGGGATGTTCACGCCCGTGGGGCTCTGTCGAACGAGTTGATCGGTCTGCATGATCCCTCTCTGTGGTGAGCGAGACGTCGATGGGTGCAGCGCGGCGCGCGTTGTGGCCCCGCGCCTCATCGTGGCGGCGCGGTACGCGCGGCCGCGGCGGGCGAAATCACGCGCGGTCTTGCAGCGCCGAGACGCCCGCCTCGCGGGCGCAGTGGGCGCAGCAGAAGAAGGCCCCGCCGGCCTCGACGCCGTGGCCGATGATGGTCATCCCGCAGCGCGCGCAGTGCGGCGCGAGCTTGTGGATCGCGCATTCGAACGTGTCGAACACGTGGCGCGCGCCGCCCAGGGTCACCTCGAACGCCTTGTCGTAGACGTTGCCGCAGCATTCACAGCGCATCATGGGCCGTGCGAGGCTGCAAGCGACGTTCCCCTCGCGGGGCATTGCGTGCGCGGGCGATCAGCCCGGCGGGAGCAGCCTGAGGTCGAGGCCGCCCGGGTACATGTACGAGGTGAACGTGGCGGTGCCGTAGACCTTCACGCCGAGGGGAACGCCCTCGCGCGTGCGCAGTTGGTGGCGGCCGGGCGTCACGGGCGCGTGGGTGACATCCCAGGGCCCGAGGCGCTCGACCTCGCCCGCGAGCGGCGCGTCGTCGAGCAGCACCTGCGCGCCGCGCGGCACCACGAGGCCGAAGTAGTTCGCGGTGTACGTGTCGGGCACGAGCACGTCGTAGCGGTCGCGGAACTGCTGCACCGGCACCTCGTACACCATCGCCGGGTCGCCGAGCGCGCCCGCGACGGGGCCCTGCCCGAGCATGAACTGCGCGACGAGCAGCGGCCGCGTCGCCGTCACGCGCAGCGCGCCCGTCGCGGCCAGCTCGACGACCTCGCCCGCGCGCATGCGCAGCGGCGGCGACACCGTCGAGGGTTCGAAGCGCACCACGGTCCCCTCGGTGGGCGCGACCATGCGCACGAGCGAGCCCAGCGGGCGGTCGCGCAGGTCGGCGATGACGTAGTCTCGCCCCAGCGTCTCGAGCGGCAGCACCTGCTCCTCGAGGTGGTCGCACGCGACGCGCGACTGCGGGACGTTGGTGCAGTCGTGGCCCGCGAACACCGCCACGGGCGCGCTGGCCTCCACGGTCGCGCCGCTGAGGTCTCCCGCGCCCGCGCCGACGATCACCGCCACGTCGCCCGGCATGAGGTTGTCGTGCTGCACCACGCCCTGCGCGTCGGCCTCGTCGACGCCGTGCGCGCGCGGCAGGCGCACGGTCACCGACGTGGTCTCGCCCGTGATGGCCGTGACGGCGATGAAGCCGCCGAAGGTGATGCGCGCGACGCCCGCCTGCGCGGGGGTCCAGTTGGGGGCCGTGAGCACGACGTAGCGCTGCGTGAGCGAGCGCTGCGAGAGCAGCAGCGACGCGTCGTTGGTGAACGAGTAGACGCGCCGCCCGTCGGGCGTCGTGCGCTCGTAGGTGAGCGGGTTGAACTGGTAGGCCGCCACGGGCGCCGTCGCGTGGATCTGGTACGCGCCCCCGCGCGCCACGACCGAGCGCGCCGGGGCGAAGCCGGGGCACCGCTCGCCCGGCAGCCCCGAGCAGCCGGGGTTCATCGGGTTGAACTGCACGAGCGCCTGCACCCAGGGCAGCTCGATCGCGCGCACCTCGCCCGCGGCGAGGGTCTCCTCGCGCGTCGCGGCGAGGCCCCCGCCGCGGATCTGCACGGTGACCTCGAACGACTGCGGGTTCGCGAGCGCCACCGCGAAGGGAAACCCCGGGTAGAGCTGGCTGTTGGGCGTCTGCGTCGCCCAGTAGTCGCACCCGAGGTACGGCCGCACGCCGTCGGGCACCGCGCACGGGTCGCCGCAGCGGCCGTCGCTGCACCGCTGCCCCGCGGCGGCGTCGCACGCGGCCTGGTCGACCCAGCGGCTGCCGTCGGAGGCGCACCGCTGCGGCGTCTCGGCGTGCTCGGGGTCGCTGCGCACGCTCTCGGGCAGGCACGCGAGGCACCCGATGCCCGGCGCGCAGAAGGGGCGGTCGCCCGCGCACGCGGCGAGGTACTGGCGCGAGCCGTCGGCCGCGCACCGGTAGGGCGTCTGCCCGTCGCACGCGGTGCCCATCACCACGCACTGAGGCCCGGCGTCGGGCACCACCTCGCCGCCCACGGGCAGGGTGTGCGGCGGGGTGTTGTCGGTGCTGCCGGAGTTGACGCCGGGGCGCTTCTCGCTGCCGCACGCGGCGGCGGCGAGGGTCGCGATCACAAGGGGCCACGCGGCTCGCGTCGATCCATTGCCGTGAGACGACATGCGCGCCATCGCACGCCATCCGGCGCCCGCGGTCAAACGGAACCTTCGAGGCGCGCCGCGGGGAGCGAGACGCGCACCACCACGTCGCGCCGCACCTTGAGGGCGCCGAGGAGCGCCGTGAAGGGGCGGATGCCGAAGGCGGTCTGGTCGACGGTGTGCGACGCCCGCCACCGGTCGCCGTCGCGCGCGGCCTCGGCGCGGAACGGCCGCGTCACGCCGACGATCGTGAGGTCGCCCTCGACCACGGCGCGGTCGCCGTCGCGCGTCCACGTCGCGCGCACGCGCACCTCGGGGTGCCGCGCGACGCGCAGCACCTCGTCGCGCATCGACGTCTCGATCTTGTGGCGGTCGTGCTCCGAGAGCGCCTGCGGCGCGTCGCGGTCGCCCTCGCGCGCGCTCGCCACGACGATCGCCGCGGCGTCGATGCGCGCGTCGAGCGTGCGCGCGGCGGGGTCGAGCGTCCACGTCGAGCGCGGCGCGTGGAGCCTGAGGTCATGGCCGACCGGCGAGAGCACGCCCTCGCGGGCGGTGAAGAGGTCGCACTCGACCTCGTCGTCGCGGAGCACGATGGTGGTGGCTTCCATTCCCTCCATCGTGATCCTTCTTCGCCCCGCGGGAAAGTGCAACGCTTGCGTGGGCGCGCGACTTCTCCGACCATCCGTGCGATGCGCGACGCGCCCTCACGAGCCCTCCTCGCGCTCCTCGCGCTCTGCGCCTCTGCGTGCGCCGCGGAGCCCACCACCTTCGCGCCGCCCCCGCCGCGCGACGCCTCGGTCGACGCGCCCGTCGACGGCGGCCCCACGTTCGACCGCGACGTGGCGCCCGTCGACCGCCCGCAGGGCGACGCGCCGCCCGCGCTCGACGACGTGCTCGTCTACGCCAACACCTCGTCGGAGCTCTACCGCGTCGACCCGCGCGCGCTCGCGGTCACGCTCGTGGGCCGCTTCACCTTCGGCGGCGACCTTCAAGACCACCGCATGACCGACATCGCGGTGAACGCCGCGGGCGAGATCTGGGGCATCACCTTCGACGCGATCTACCGCATCGACGCGGCGAGCGCGCGCTGCACGCTCGTGTCGCCGCTCGAGGGCCAGTACAACGGGCTCACCTTCGTGCCCGCGGGCGTGCTCAGCCCCTCGACCGAGGTGCTCGTGGCCGTCGCGGGGAGCGGCGACTACTTCG
The DNA here is from genome assembly GCA_039809605.1 of Polyangiales bacterium. Classification (GTDB taxonomy): domain Bacteria; phylum Myxococcota_A; class Polyangia; order Polyangiales; genus CAISKJ01. The sequence goes on from JBDHVF010000284.1 coordinate 7,217, forward strand.
TGGTGAACACGGGCGACGGTCGCGTGCAGCGCCTCGGGTCGTACGACCTCGCGTCGAGCGGCGACCTCGTCTCCATCGCCACGGCCGACACGTGGGCCATCGTGAAGCGCGGCGGCGAGGATCACCTCGCGCGCGTCGACCTGCGCGCCGGGCGCACCACCGTCGTCGGCCCCACGGGCGTCGACGACGTCTGGGGCCTCGGCTACTGGCGCGGCAGGCTCTACGGCTTCGCCGAGGGGGGCGCGTTCGTCACCATCGACCCCGCGACGGGCCGCGCCACCGTGCAGTCGACCTCGGGCCGCGCGTGGTGGGGCGCCGGCGTCACGACCATCGCGCCCACCGCGCCGCCGTGACGGTCACGCCACGACGACCCGGTGCGAGCGCGACACGATCGCGTTCGCGCAGGGCGCTTCGACCGCGGCGCCGTCCCACACCACGCAGCGCTCGACGCGCCCTCGGCCCGTGACCCGCGCGCCGTCGCCGATCACCGAGGCCACGACCTTGGCGCCCTCGTTCGCGACGCCCGCGCCCACGAGCGCCCCTCCTTCGGGGGCGGTCCATCCGGGCAGGTCGATCGCGCCCGAGAGGAGCGCGAGGTTGGCGTCGAGGTACTGACCCGGCGTGCCCAGGTCGTACCAGGCGCCGGGGTCGATCACGCCCGACACGCGCGCCCCGCGCGCGAGGAGAGCGCGCAGGGTGTGACGCACGACGCAGCCCTCCTCGGGGAGCAGCGGCCCGACCTCGCTCGACAGCACGTACACGCCCGTGAAGAGGCAGCGCGCGGTGGGCTCGGGCCACGCCGGGCCTTCGTTCAGCATGCGCACCACGCGGCCGTCGGCGGTGAGCTCGATCACGCCCGCCCGCTCGGCGCGGGGGTCGTCGCGCAGCACCATGGTCATCAGCGCGCCCGTCGCGCGGTGGTGGGCGATGACGCGCGTGAGGTCGGGCGACGAGAGCACGTCGCCGTTGAACACCACGAAGTCGCCGCCGCCCAAGCGCGGGAGCGCGTTGCGGATGCCCCCGCCCGTGCCGAGGATGCGCGCCTCGCGGATCACTTCGAAGCCGACGCCTCGGCGCGCGGCCCACGGCGCGAGGGCGGGCTCGACCAGCGCGGCGAGGTGGTGCGCGTTCGCGACGACGTGGCGCACGCCGTGGCGCGAGAGCGCGTCGAGCGCGAAGCTCGCGAGGGGTCTGCCCGCGACGGGCACGAGGGGCTTGGGTCGCTCGTCGGTGAGCGGTCGCAGTCGGGTCCCGAGGCCCGCGCAGAGGAGCATCGCGTGCACGGAGTCCCCGATACCTCAACGGCGCGCGGCGCGCGAGAAAAGGGGCGTTGCCGGGCGCCTCCCCCGTGCCCTACAACGTGCGCGTGGACGTGCAGGGCGCCGTGTTCGCCGATCGCTGGGAGGTGCTCGACGCCCTCGCGAGCGGCTCCACGAGCGAGGTGTACCGCGGGCGCGACCGGCAGACGGGCGCGGCGGCGGCCATCAAGGTGCTGCGCCCCGAGCTCGCGGCGCAGGGCGAGGCGCTCCAGCGGTTTCAGCGCGAGGCGCGCGTGGCGCTCAAGCTCACGCACCCGCACATCGTCGAGGTGAAGGACTTCGGCGTGGACGGGGGCCACCCCTGGATCGCGATGGAACTCCTCGAGGGCGAGACGCTCGAGGCGAGGCTCCAGCGCGAGCGCCTCACGACCGACGCGGTGCTCGACGTCGTCGATCAGGTCGCGGGCGCCGTCGACCACGCGCACGGCGCCGGCGTGGTGCACAGGGACCTCAAGCCCGACAACGTGTTCCTCCTCGCGGGCGCCGGGGTGCGGGTGAAGGTGCTCGACTTCGGCTTCGCGAAGCTCCTGAACACGCTCGAGGCCGACGGGCTGCGCACGGCCTCCAACGCCCTGCTCGGCACGCCGCTCTACATGGCCCCCGAGCAGATCCGGTCGTCGGCCACGGTCGACCCGCGCGCCGACCTGTGGTCCCTCGGGGTGATGGCCTACGAGCTCGTGACGGGCGCCGCGCCCTTCGAAGCGCGCTCGACCGCCGACCTTCTCGTCGAGATCCTCACGAGGCCCGTGACC
>JBDHVF010000285.1:0-9285 GCA_039809605.1 Polyangiales bacterium
CTCCCGCGCGGCCTTGCGCGTCGCGGGCGTCGCGAGGGCCTTGCCGTCGGGCGAGCGGTAGTCGTCCGCGGGCGCCGCGATCGCGGGCGGGGCGCTCGCCGCGGGCGCGGGCGTCACCGCGGGCGCGGCGACGACGTCGGTGCCGGGCAGCGAGTCCTTGATGTCACCGACGGCCGTGGCCGCGGGCGCGGCGGGCTTCGCGGCGCCTCCGCCCAGGTCGAGCACGACGAGCACCGCGTGGACCTTGACCACCTCGCCCTCCCTGCCGTGCACCTCGGTGACGGTGCCCGCCTTCGGCGAGGTGATCTCGACGGTGGCCTTGTCGGTCATCACCTCGACGAGGAGCTGGTCCTCCTTCACGGCGTCGCCGGGCTTGACGTGCCACCGCACGATCTCTCCCTCGCTCACGCCCTCGCCGATGTCCGGAAGCTTGAACTCGAATCGATTCATCGCGCCTGTCTCTTCTGGTTGTTCGTCGTCGATGGCGATGTCGCCGGTGGCCTCGTCGATCGCCGTGACCCTACCCGATTGCGGCGCCGTGATGGTGACCTCGACGCCCGCGACCCTCACGTCGACCAGCGCGTCGCCCTCGACCACGCGCGCCCCCTCGCGCACGCGCCAGCGGACGACCTCCCACTGCCGCGCGCCCATCGCTAGAACCGCGCGGTCTCCACGATCGCGGGGAGGATGCGCCCCGCGAGCGGGAGGTAGTCCATCTCGAGGGTGTAGGGGAAGGGCGTGTCCCAGCCCGTGACCCTCACGGGCGGCGCCTCGAGGTGCAGAAAGGCCTTCTCGTTCACGAGCGCCACGAGCTCTGCGCCGAAGCCGCACGTCTTCGGGGCCTCGTGCACGATCACCACGCGGCCGGTCTTCTTCACGCTCTCGACCACCGTGTCGATGTCGACGGGCCAGAGCGTGCGCAGGTCGATGACCTCGCAGTCGACGCCCTGCTCGGCGGCCTTGTTCGAAGCGTCGATGGCCTCGTAGAGCATCGCGCCCCACGCGATCACCGTCACGTCGCGGCCCTCGCGCACCACCGCGGCCTTCGAGAGCGGGACGGTGTACTCCCCCTCGGGCACGTCGCGCTTGACCGCGCGGTACGCCCGCTTGGGCTCGAAGAAGAGCACCGGGTCGGGGTCGCGAATGGCCGAGAGGAGAAGCCCCTTGGCGTCGACGGGGTTCGACGGGCACACGACCTTCAGCCCCGGCGTGTGGATGAAGTACGCCTCGGGCGACTGCGAGTGGTAGAGCCCGCCGCGGATGCCCCCGCCGACGGGCGTGCGGATCACCATCTTCGCAGGGTACTCGCCGCCCGACCGCCAGCGGAACTTCGCCACCTCGGAGACGATCTGGTCGAAGGCCGGGAAGATGAAGTCGGCGAACTGGATCTCGGGCACCGGCACCATGCCGTAGAGCGCCATGCCGATGGCCGTGCCGATGATGCCGCCCTCGGAGAGCGGCGTGTCGATCACGCGCTCGGCGCCGAACTCCTCGTAGAGGTCGCGCGTGACGCGGAACACCCCGCCGACCTTGCCCACGTCCTCGCCCAGCACGACCACCCGCGCGTCGCGCCGCATCTCGTGGCGGAGCGCGTCGTTGATGGCCTCGACCATGTTCATCTGCGGCATGTGCGGTCTCTCTCGTGCGAAGGATTCAGCGCCCCGCGCGCTGCTCGGCGAGGTGCCACGGCGCGGTCTCGTACACGTCGTCGAAGACCCACGACGCCGGGGGAGCGCCCGCGCGCTCGGCCTTCTCGACCGCGAGCGTGAGGGCCGCGTCGGCCTGCTCCGTCCAGCGCGCGTCGGTGTGCGCGTCGACGAGCCCGCGCCGTTCGAGGTGCAGGCGCATGCGGGCCACGGGGTCTGCGTCGCCCGCGAGCGTGGCCTCGACGAGCGTCGCCCCCTCGCCCCGCCGCGCGCGGTCGAGCGCGTCGCGCACCACGCGGTGCACCGCCAGCGCGTCGCGGCCATCTACACGGGCCGGGGTGATGCCGTACGCGAAGGCCCGCCGCGCCACCTCGGCGCCCGCGCGCGCGCGCGCCACGAACACCGCCTGCGCGCGCAGCACGCCCGAGAAGTTCATCGCGTTGTGAAACTCGCCCGACTCGACCGCGGCGTCGTCGAGCAGCGCGAGCACGGCGTGGGGCTCCTTCGCGGCGCGCATCGCCCACGCGACGCCCGCGGCCTGCGTGAGCTGCGAGGCGCCGTGCGGGTTGGCGCTCACCACGCGCCAGGCCCTCGACGAGAAGCGGTCGGGCCGCTGGCGGGCCTTCGAAGGGTCGGCCGCGGTGCCGAGCACGTGCGCCATCCAGAGCTCGAGCGGGACGCCCCTCGCCAGCACCGCCGCCGCGTCGCGCCCCGCGGGAAAGAGCCAGTCGCCCGCGTCGAGCGCCGAGGCCGCCCCGACGGTCACGGCCTCTTCGCCGCGCGCGCTGGCGTGCTCGGCGACGCGGCCCTGGTCGCGCAGCTCCGCGAGGCGCGCGTCGAGCCTGCGCGCCGCGAGGAGCTGGCCGTAGAGCGCCACCAGCCGCTCGTCGGAGAGGTTCGGCGAGGTCGCGAGGTCCGCGTCGCCCTCGGGGCCGATCACCGTCACCACGTCATCGAGCACGAACTCCACGGCCAGCACTCCCCCTCTACGCGACCACGGGCAGGTGCAGCTTCCGCTCGCCCTCGTCGGGCTTCGCGCGCCCGAGCGCGCCGCGCAGGAACGCCTCCGCCGCGCGGTAGCTCGATCGCACCAGGGGCCCCGAGGCCACGTACCTGAAGCCCATGGCGAGGCCCTCGCGCTGGTACTCCGCGAACTCGTCGGGGTGCACGAAGCGCTCGACCGCGAGGTGCTTCGGCGTGGGCCGCAGGTACTGCCCCAGCGTGAGCACGTCGACGCCCACGCCGCGCAGGGCCCTCATCGTCTCGAGCACCTCGTCCCTCGTCTCGCCGAGGCCCACCATGATCGAGCTCTTGGTGTAGGTCTCGGGCGCGACGCGCTTGGCGTGCTCGAGCACGGCGAGCGAGCGCTCCATCGAGCAGCGCGCGTCGCGCACCGAGCGCTGGAGCCTCGCCACGGTCTCGACGTTGTGCGCGAACACGTCGGGCCTGCCCTCGCGCGCCACGGTCTCGACGTCGCGCAGCGAGCCCTGAAAGTCGCCAACGAGGGCCTCGACGAGGATCTCGGGGCTCGCGCGCTTGATGGCGCGCAGGGTCTCGGCGACGTGGGCGGCGCCGCCGTCGAGCATGTCGTCGCGGTCGACCATGGTGATGACCACGTAGTCGAGGCCCATGGCCGCGATGGTGCGCCCGGTGTGCTCGGGCTCGCGCGGGTCGTAGGCGCCGCGGGGGTTGCCCGTGGTCACCGCGCAGAAGCGGCACCCGCGCGTGCAGGTGTCGCCGAGGATCATGATGGTGGCCGTGCCCTCGCCCCAGCACTCTCCGACGTTGGGGCAGTGGGCCTCTTCGCAGACCGTGTGCAGGTCGTACTTGCGAAGGGTGGTCTTGATGTGCGTGTACCGCTCGCCGCCGGGAGCGCGGACCTTCAACCACTCGGGCTTGCGCTCGTGTGTCATGCGCAGTTGCTCCTTCGGCGCGAACCGTAGGGTGCGGGGGGCGCGGAAGCTAGCGTCACGGCGCGAAGGGTGTCAATCGTCGCGGTGTGAGCGACGCCCCGTACCCCCTCGACGTCGACCCCGACCTGCGCCGCGCCCGCACGCCGCGCGGAGACTTCTACCGCGACGAGCGGTGGTTCCGCTGGCAGCGAGAGCGCCTGTTCGCGCGGAGCTGGCAGTGGGCCCCCTCGCTCGCGGCCGTGCGCGCGCACGGAGAGGTCGCGCCCTTCACCCTGCTCCAGGGCCTGCTCGACGAGCCCCTGGTGGCGGTGCGCGACGGCGACGAGGTGCGCTGCCTCTCGAACGCGTGCACGCACCGCGGCAACCTGCTGGTGACGTCTCCGTGCAGGCTCAACGCGCTGCGCTGCGGCTACCACGGACGTCGCTTCGGCCTCGACGGCGGCTGCCGCGCGGCGCCCGGCTTCGACGACGTGCCCCGCGAGGGGTGGACCGGTGACGATCTATCGCGCGCGCAGGTCGCGTGGTGGAGGGCGCTGCCCTTCGTGTCGCTCGACCCCGAGCACACCTTCGAAGCGTGGGCGGGCGACGCGACGGCGCGGCTCGCGACGCTTCCGCTCGAACGGCTGGTCGCCGACCCCGCGGGCGCGCGGTCGTTCACGGTGCGCGCGCACTGGGCGCTCTACGTCGAGAACTACCTCGAAGGGCTGCACGTGCCCTTCGTGCACCCGGGGCTCCAGCGCGCGCTCTCGATGCCCGAGTACCGCACCGAGCTTTTCGCGCACGGCAGTTTGCAGGTGGGCCCCGCGCGCGAGGGCGACCACGACCTGCTCCCGGTCGACGACGCGCACGCGGGCGAGCGCGTGGGGGCGTACTACCTGTGGCTCTTTCCCAACACGATGCTCAACTTCTACCCGTGGGGGCTGTCGGTGAACGTCGTGGTGCCCGAGGCCGTCGACCGCACCCGCGTCGACTACGCGCGCTACGTGTGGGAGCCCTCGAAGCTGGGCCTCGGCGCGGGCGGCGACCTCGACGCCGTGGAGCTCGAGGACGACGCCGTCGTCGAGGCCGTGCATCGAGGCATCGGCGCGAGGCTCTACGGGAGAGGTCGGTACTCGCCGACGTGGGAGGCGGGTGTGCACGCGTTTCACCGCATGGTGGCGCGCGCCGCGGGGGAGTGACGGTCAGCGCGGCGGCTCGACGCCGTGCGGGAACCAGATGCCGTCGAAGTCCTCGCGGCGAAAGGGCAGGTCGAGCCGCGGCGCCCTCGGCGACCGCGTCGCGTAGAGGGTCGGGCGCTCTCGGAAGCGCGTGGGGTAGTAGTTGCGATGAAAGAGCACGGCCATCGCGCGCTCGTCGTCGTCGGTGATCGTCGTGATCTCGCGGCGCGTCGCCTCGTGCGTGCAGCCGTCGAGCGTGCACGCGACGGCGTCGCGGTCCCACGCGGTCGGGGGCACGTCTTCGGATGCGTCGTCGGGTGACGGCGCGGGCCAGTTGCCGTGGCGCCAGAGCGCGGTCTCGCCGGGGCGCGCGAAGGGGTCGACGTACTCGCCGTCGAGCCAGACGTTGAAGTGCACGTGCGGCGCCCCGAAGGGAAAGGTCGTGAGCCCGTCGAGCCCGCTGTAGCCCGAGAGGGCCACGGGCTGCGCGCGGCGCACGCGGTCGCCCGGGCGCACCAGCGCGCGCGCGAGGTGGTTGCTCGTGGTGACGAGGCCCTCGCCGTGGTCGATGAAGACCTTGAGGCCGCCGCGGTCGAACTCGCGCGACACGCGGCGCACCACGCCCGGCGCCGCGGCCAGCACCACGGTGCCCACGGGCACGGCGAAGTCGGTGCCGTTGTGGCTGTCGTACGTGAGCTGCGTGCCGAGGAAGTCGCGCGCGGTGGTGACGCGCACGCTCCAGCCCTCCTCGGGCGGCGGGCGCACGTGGCTGAAGAGGTTGTAGATGGGCACGAGGCGCCCATGCGCCGCGCGCCCCGCCCACAAGGGCAGCGCCATGCGGGGCCTGAACATCTTGAGCGACGTGTGATCGAAGCGGCTGCGCGGGGTCTGCCCGTCGCCGCCGAGCGCGAGGGCGGCCTCGCGAAGCCTCGCGCGCCAGGGAGAGAGCCCGAACACCTCGGCGATGCGCAGCGGTTCCATGGGCCGCGACGGTACCGCCGATCGAACGGGCGGGCGCTACCGATCGCTCTCGCGGATGGGCACGCCCCAGCGCTCGAGCTTTCGGTAGAGGGTCTTGCGCTCGAAGCCGAGGATGCGCGCCGCGGCGGCCTTGTTGCCGCGCATGGCGTCGAGCACGTGGAGCACGTAGCGCCGCTCGACCTCGTCCATCGAGGGCAGCTCCGCGGGGTCGTCACCGGGAATGGTCATGGCAGCCTCGGGCCCGTGCTGGCGCACGCGTTCGGGGAGGTCTTCGACCGCGAGGTGGTCGAAGCGGGTGAGGGCCACCGCGCGCTCGATGCAGTTCTGAAGCTCGCGCACGTTGCCCGGCCAGGAGTAGTCGACCAGCCGCTCGGCGGCGGCCGTGCTGATGCCCTGCACCTCGCGCCCGAGCCGCTTCGCGATGTCGCGCAGAAAGCGCTGCGCGAGCGGCAGGATGTCGACCTTGCGCGCGCGCAGCGGCGGCACCTCGACCTCGACGACGTGGATGCGGAAGTAGAGGTCCTCGCGGAAGCGCTGCTGCTCCATGAGGGCCTCGAGGTCTCGGTGCGTCGAGGCGATGATGCGCACGTCGACGGGCACCTCCTCGGCGCCGCCCACGGGCCGCACCACGCGCTCTTGCAGCACCCGCAGGAGCTTGGGCTGGATGCCGAGGGGCATGTCGCCGATCTCGTCGAGCAGGAGCGTGCCCCCGTGCGCCCTGCGAAAGAGCCCCGCGCGCGCCTCGCGGGCGTCGGTGAAGGCCCCGCGCACGTGGCCGAAGAGCTCGCTCTCGAGCAGCGACTCGGGCACCGCCGCGCAGTTGATCGCCACGAAGGGCTGGTCGCGTCGCGAGCTCGCGGCGTGGATGGCGCGCGCCACCACCTCCTTGCCCGTGCCGCTCTCGCCCGTGACGAGCACCGAGACGTCGGCGTCGGCCACGCGCGCGATGAGAGACTTGAGCTCGCGCATCGGCGGGGCCTCTCCGAGCAGGCCCACCTCCTCCGAGGGGTCGATCGCGCGTCGCAGCCGGCGCACCTCTTCGGAGAGCCGGTGGTGCTCGACGGCGCGGGCGAGCGCGATCTCGACGGCGTCGAGCTTCGCGGGCTTCGAGAGGAAGTCGTACGCGCCCGCGCGAATGGCCGCGACGGCCGTCTCGAACGACCCGAAGCCCGTGAGCAGCACCACGGGCACGTCGGGCGTGCGGTCGTGGATCTTGCGGCACAGCTCGATGCCCCCGACGCCCGGCATGCGCACGTCGCTCAGCACCGCGTCGAACTCCTCGGAGGCGAGCATCGCGAGCGCCTCGGCGGGCGACGTGGTCGCGCGCAGCGACCAGCCGCGGGGTTCGAGGCCCTCGCTCAGCGCCTCGCAGAGCGAGGGGTCATCGTCGATCAGCAGCACTCGGCCCATCGATGCCATCGGTCTCCCTGCGTGCGCTTCGAGCGCGCGAGAGGCCGTTAGCACCGGCCGGGCCACGCGCGTCGCGAGGCATTCGCCGCGCGGAGGCGCGTGTCGGAAGCACCCGCCGCGTCATCGCGACACGGGGCGCCGACTGGCTACGAGAGGGGGTAGTGGCGCAGCGCGGCGAGCTCCTTGCGGAGGTCTGCGCGAAAGTCGGGGTGCGCGATGGAGAGGAGCGCCTCGGCGCGCTGGCGGAGCGTCAGGCCGTAGAGGTCGACGGCGCCGTGCTCGGTGACGACCCAGTGCACGTGGCCCCGCGTGGTGACCACGCCCGCGCCGGGCTTGAGGGTCATGGTGATGCGCGAGACCTTGCCGCCCGCGGCCGTCGAGGGCAGCGCGATGATCGGCCGGCCGCCCTCGGAGAGGGCCGCGCCGTGGATGAAGTCCATCTGCCCGCCGATGCCCGAGTAGATGCGGTGGCCGATGGAGTCGGCGCACACCTGCCCCGAGAGGTCGATCTCGAGGGCCGAGTTGATCGCCACCACCTTGGGGTTCTGCCGGATGATGGACGTGTCGTTGGTGCGGTCGCAGGGGTGAAACTCGACCAGGCGGTTGTCGTCGACGAAGTCGAACAGCCGCCGCGTGCCCGAGACGAAGCTCGTGACGGTGCGGCCCTGGTGCACCTTCTTGAAGCGGTTGGTGATCACGCCCCTCTCCACGAGGTCGATCACGCCGTCGGAGAACATCTCGGTGTGCACGCCGAGGTCGCGCTTGTCGCCGAGGCGCGCGAGCACCGCGTCGGGGATGGCGCCGATGCCCATCTGGAGCGTCGAGCCGTCTTCGACGAGGCCCGCGATGAGCTCGCCGATGCGCGCCTCGACCTCGCCCACGGGCGCGGGGTGCGCCTCGGCGAGCGGGCGGTCGGTGAGGGTGAAGGCCGTCACGCGGTCGAAGGGCACCGCGGTGTGGCCGATGGTGCGGGGCATCTGCGCGTTGATCTCGGCGAGCACCACCCTCGCGGTCTGCACGGCCGACAGGGCCGCGTCGACCGAGGGGCCGAGGGTGCAGAGCCCGTGGCGGTCGGGCGGGGAGAGCTGCACGACGGCCGCGTCGAGGGGGATGCGCCGCGACTTGAAGAGCCGCGGGATGTCTGACAGAAACACCGGGATGAAGTCGGCGCGCGCCTCTTCGATGGGCTTGCGAAAGGCCTCTCCCGTGAAGAGCGAGTTCGAGACGAAGCGCCCCCGGTGCTCGGGCGCCGCCATGGGGCACTCGCCCGCGAGGTGCAGGTGGTAGAGCTGCACGGCCTCGAGGTCGGCGCGCCGGCAGAGCGCCTGGAGCAGCGGGGTCGGCGTCGCGGCCGCGCCGTGGATGAACACCCGTTGCCCGCTCGCGACGTGCGACATCACCTCGTCGGGGCTCTGGGCTCGTGACTTCCAATCGTTCTCGCGAAGGGTGGTGGGCATCGGAAACCTGTGGGGTGAGGGCGTGCGCCACGCCCGTGCGGCGCGGCGGCAGCGCGAAGATGTCACAGCCGCCCCGGCGCGCGAAGCGCGAATGGGTTTCGCGAACGCGTGCTCGGCGTGCACGCGAAACCTCGGTTCACCCGGCGCAAGGCGCCATGTTGCGCCGCGGAGATCGCGGCACGAACGCTGCTCAGGCGGAGGCGTATGCCGCAGGCCAGTGCGCTCAACACGGTGTCGAGGTCTGAAGGGAGCCCCGCGCCGACCGCCCCTTCCGGGGGCGGCGGCGCGCGGTGGGAGCGCGCGGGCGCGGACCTTCGCAAGCTGTATCGCTGGGGTTGGGTGCCGCTCGTGCTCGGGTGCGCCGCGATCGCAGCGTTCGTCATCGCGGTGTGGGAGGTTGCGATGGCGCGCATGGGTTACGCAGCATCGGTCCCCGAGGCGCGGCTGCTGTTCGCGCTGCGTGCCGCGGTGACCTCGGCGTTGCTGGCGATGTGGGCGGGCTATTACGTCCTGCGCCTCCGGCAGCGGGTCGAGACCGAGCGCGCTCGGATGCTCGAGGAGCGCCACCGGCTCGCGCAGGAAGAGGCCCGCGCGACGCAGGCCGAGGGGCTCGCGGCGTACGCGCGCGTGCTGGCCCACGAGATCCGCGCGCCGCTGCACGGGCTTCACCTGAGCGCGAGCGCGCTCGACCGGGTGGCGCGCATGGACCCCGCGAAGGCGC
>JBDHVF010000286.1:0-9272 GCA_039809605.1 Polyangiales bacterium
GCCCTCGTGATCCACCTGCGCGAAAGAGCCGCGAGGAAGGCCGCGTGACGGTATCGGAGCCGTTCCGCGGATCCCTGTATAGACTCGTGGGGTGACGCACGACCATGACCACAGCCGCGCGCACGACCACGACCACGCGGCGGAGCTTCGAGGGGTGCCCGCGCGCAGGCTGCTCGTCGCGCTCGTGCTCACGGCCGGCTTCATGGTCGTGGAGGTCGTCGGCGGGGTTCTGACCCACAGCCTCGCGCTGCTCTCGGACGCCGCGCACATGCTGACCGACGCCGCGGCGCTCGCGCTCGCCCTCTGGGCGCAGCGCATCGCGCTGCGGCGGCGCACGGCGCGCAAGACCTACGGCTACCGCCGCGCCGAGACGCTCGCCGCGTTCGTCAACGGCGTCGCCCTCGCGGCCAGCTCCGTGTGGATCATCGGCGAGGCGGCAGGCCGGTGGATGAACCCGCCCGCAGTGCGAGGCGGGTGGATGATCGTCGTGGCGGCGCTGGGCCTCGGGGTCAACCTCGCGTCGGCGTGGGTGCTCTCGCGAGGCGGCGAGGAGCACAACGCCAACACCCGCGCCGCGCTCGCGCACGTACTGGCCGACGCGGTCGGCTCGGTGGCCGCGATCCTCGCGGGCGCTGCGGTGACGCTCTTCGGGTGGAGGCGCGCCGACCCCGCGATCTCGGCGCTCATCGCCGTGCTGATCTTCTGGGGCGCGTGGAAGCTCGTGACCGAGACCGTCGACGTGCTCATGGAAGGCGCACCCGCGGACGTCGACACCGCGCGCATCGAGGCGGTCATCCGGAGCACGGCGGGCGTCGCCGCGGTGCACGACCTGCACGCGTGGACGGTGGCCGAGAGCTTTCCCGTGGTGAGCGTCCACGTCGTGCTCGCGGCGGGCGCGCACGGCACCGAGGTGGCGCGCGAGGTCTCGGCCCGCATCGAGCGGGAGTTCGGCATCGAGCACGTCACCGTGCAGCCGGAGTCGCCGTCGGCGCCGCTCGTTCCGGGGTCGGCGCTCGTGCGGCGTGAGTCGGGCCCGTCGACGCCATGAGTTGGTGCCACATCATCATGCGCGCCCCCGCCTCGCATTCTGCGCTGCCTTCGCGCTTGCGTCGGCCCTCGCCGCCGCCAACGGGCGCTTCCCCGCGGCGCAGTTCGTGACGCTCGGCCCCGGCGCGCGCGGTGACCACATCGCGCTCCGCACGACCTTCGGCGTGGTGGTGAGCCGTGACGCAGGGCGCTCCTGGTCTTGGCTCTGCGAGGAACTCCTCGACGATGGCGGCGGCTCCTTCCGGCGCGTGAGCGACGCGCGAGTGCCCTGCCTGCGATGGCCCCTCGTTCGGAGCGTCTTCGCGCCAGAGGACGCCTCCGTTCGTCGTGACGCCGCGGTCGACGCGCCCCGACTCGACGCGAGTGTACCTCCGAGTCCGCCTCCCGATGGCTGCGCGTGCAAAGCCGCTCCGTCGGCTCGCGCGGGCATCGGGCCGTGGCTCCTCGCGCTGTCATGGACCCTGTTCGGGCGGCGCTGGAGGAGCGCGCTGGCCTTCGCGCTCCTTCAACGCGCTCGCAGGCGCCGTGGGGGCTGCGCCCGCTCCGACAACGCCGATTGACGCTCGGTGTTCCTTCGTTAGGATTGCGAGCCATGACCCGGACCCCGTCCCGCTCGAGAACCCACAACCCGATGAGGCGAAGAAGACCACCTGTCGCGTGGGCCCTCGCGGCCGCTCTCGCGTCGTGCGCCGACGACCCGCGCGTCGCGCCGCTGGCCGAGCGGGGGGCTGCGCTCGCGAGCGACCCGCGCGTCACGCGCTCGCAGTACAACCCGTTCGCGTGCACCACCTGTCACCCCGTGCGCGCGGGCTCGCAGGGAGGGGTCACGCTTCCGGGCGCGCCGTTGCAGGGCGCCGCGCGGCGACCGTCGTTCTGGGGCGGGGAGGTGGTGCGCATGCGCGAGGCCGTCGAGCGCTGCTGGGTGAACTTCATGCGCGGCGCGCCCGAGGACCTCGACGGCCCCGACGGTCGCGCGATCGACGCGTGGCTGCTCTCGCTCGCCCCCGAGGGGTCGACCGAGGGCACCGCGCCGGTGCCCAGGACGTGGCCGCGCACGGTGCGAGACCTCGGCCCCGGCGATCGAACGCGCGGTCAGGCCGTGTGGAACCGCGCCTGCTCGCACTGCCACGGCGCGATCGGCACGGGCGAGGGGCGCATCGGCCCCGCGGCCTCGGTGATCCCCCGCGACACCATCCGCGAGCACTGCAACCGTGACTTCATGTCCGTGGGCTACCCCGACCGCCAGTCGTACATCCGCGCGACGGTCACCGAGAAGACCCGCCACGGCAGCTTCCTCGGCTACGCGGGCGTGATGCCGCCGTTCGCGAACGAGGTGCTCTCGGACGACGAGATGCGCGACCTCACCGCATTCTTCGAATGCCCGCCGTGATCACGCGCGCCCGCATGCGTCGGCGTGTCGCTCATGTGGCCGCGGCGCTCGCCCTCGCGGCGCCGATGGCCAGCGCGAACGGGCGCTTCCCGAGCGCGCAGCAGGTGGTCATCGGCCCGGGTCCCACCCGCAGCGACGTGATCGCGCTGCGCGTCACCTTCGGCGTGGCGCTGAGCACTGACGGCGGGCGGAGCTTCCGTTGGATCTGCGAGGAGGGCATGTACTTCCCTTACGTCCCCAGGATGGACTACGACCCGGCGGTGGAGCTCGACGCGCGCGGCGCGGTGGTCTTCAGCTACGAGAGCGGCGTCCGCTACACCACCGACGGCTGCGCGACCGTCGACGTGGCGGGCACCGAGTGGCGGCTCTTCTACGACCTCACGGGTGACCCCACGGGCCGCACGCTCTACGCGATCGAGGGCACCGACGGGATGTCCGCCGCGATCCATCGCATCGACGGCCTCACGGCCGACGCCACGCGGCTCGACACGGGCCTGACCGAGGTCCGCTACTTCGACACGATCGAGGTCGCGCCCTCGAACCTCCGCCGGCTCTACGTCACGGGCCGCGCGGGAGCGGAGTTCCGTCCGGCTCTCTACCGTAGCGACGACGGGCAGACGCTCACCCGCGTGCCGGTCGCGAGCGACGCGGACGCGCTCTGGATCAGCGGCGTGGACCCGCGCGACCCCGACACGGTGTACATGCGCGTGTCGATGGGCCTGGGCACCGAGCTGCGTCGGTCGCGCGACGGCGGCATGAGCTTCCGGCGCATCGCCACGACGTCCGACCCGATGCTCGGCTTCGCGATCTCGGACGACGGCCGCACGATCTGGATCGGGAGCATCGAGTCGGGGTTGCTGCGCTCGGACGACGGCGGCGACAGCTTCGCCCCCGTGAACCGCCTGCCGATCTTCTGCCTGCGCCAGCACGCGGGCGTGCTCTGGGCCTGCTCGGACTGGGAGACGCAGCCCTTCGCGCTGGGGAGGTCGCGCGACCAGGGTCGCACCTTCGAGCCCGTGCTCCAGCTCAACAACGACGCGCAGTTCCTCGGGCCTCCCGTGTGCGGAGCGCGCTCCGAAGGGGCGGCCATCTGCGTCGAGCGTTGGCCCATGATGCGGCGTGTCTTCGACGACCCGGGGACCGCGCTCCCCGACGCGGGGCTCGCAGACGTTCCCCGCGACGCACCGCCTCTGCGCGACGCAGGCTCCGACGCGCGCGCGATGGACGCGGCCACGTCGCGAGACGGCGGCGTGTCACGAGCGCCGGACACGACGTGCGGCTGCGCGGTCCCCGGGCGAAAGGCGTCCTCGGCATGGGGGGCGGTGTTCGCCACGCTCGCCGTGTTGCGGGTCGCTCGCCTTCGTCGGCGCAGCGTCGTGCGCAAGTCCATCTGAGAGGTTTCGACGATGATCCGTGCGATGAGCCTTTCCTTGTGGGTGTTCGCGGGTGCCGCGCTGGCCGCGGGCTGCGACGAGGCGCCGACGACCTACGTGCCCCCCGACGGGAGCGCGTGGGAGCTCGGCTCGCCGCGCTGGCAGGCGGCCGACGCGGGTGCGGCCGGGTACGCGTTCGTGAGCAACAGCTTGATGAACTCCGTGAGCGTGCTCGACCTCCGCGCCGGCCGCGTGCTCGCGACGGTGCCTCTGGGCGTCGTGCCGCTCACCGAGAACGGCCCGCACCACCTCGTGGTCGACCTCCGTGAGAATGCGCTCTACAGCCCGCTCTCGTTCCCCCCGGCGTCCATCCCAGCGGGGCCGCACGCGGCGCACGGCTCGTCGCTGCGCCCCGGCGTGCTCATCAAGCGTTCGCTCACGGACTTCCGGCTGCTCGGGCGCGTGGACGTCGAGGCGAACCCCGGCGACCTCGCGCTCTCGCCCGACGGTACGAGGATCTTCGTCTCGCACTACGACCTCGTGCGCGCGCAGTCGAACCCCGGGGACCGCGAGGCCCAGAAGTCGAACCTCGTGGTGGTCGACGCGCGCACCATGCAGGTCACCCACCGCATCCCGGTGTGCGTGGCCGCACACGGCATGGCCCTCTCGCCCGACGCCTCGACCGTGTACATGGCCTGCTACGGCGACGACGCGCTCGGCGTGGTGTCGTTCGCCGGCGCGCGGTTCGACGTGCGCGTGATCCCGATCCGTGAGCTACCGCGAAACCCCACCGCGCCGACCTACGGCCCCTACGCGGTCACGCGCTCGCCCGACGGGCGCACCATCTGGGTCGGGTGCAGCCCGCCGAGCGCGTCGGCGGGCAGCCGCGGGCTCTTCATCGCCTTCGACGCCGAGGCGATGCGCTTCGACACGACGCGCGCCTTCTCGACACTCATCGGCACGCCCTACTTCGGCGCGTACTCGCCCGACGGCGCGACAATCGTCGTGCCGCTCCAGGGCCGCGACGCCATCGCGCGGATCACGGCCGGCCCGACGCCGCGGGTGGTCTCGCAGACGCCCGTGAGCGCCGACGACTGCGTGCTGCCGCATCAGATCGCGGCCGGCCCCGACGGGCTCTACTACCTGGTCTGCGAGGGCGTCCACACGCGCACCACGCAGCAGCCCGGCACCGTGCTCGCGCTCCGGCCCGACGACCTGTCCGTGGTGCGCCGCTACGAGGTGGGTACCTTCCCCGACGCGATCACCTTCACGAGCACGGCTCGGTAGCGCGGCGTGCGTGGGCCCTGACGAAGGGGCGCGCTACGGCACCCACTGTGTGGTGGCGCCGAGCTGCTCGGTGGGGCGGCCCACCTGCCCCAGCACGACGCCGCCGGCGCCGAGCCCCACGCCGACGCCGAGGAGCGTCCAGCCCGCGGTGTCGTAGTTCGCCGTGCGGGGGTTGGCGTCGTCGTGCAGGAGGAGCAACGCGCCCGCGAGGGTCGCGAGTGCCACGCCGAACCCGCCCATCAGGAAGCCGCCCACGAGCGCGCCCACGGAACTCGACTGCCGCCCCATCGCGTGCCGCGCGATCGACGGGGCCGCGCCCACGTTGAGGTAGGCCGCGCTCGAGCGGCCGCTCGACGGATCGACGCTCGTGAACAGAACCTCGTGCGCGCCTCGCGGGAGGTTGACCGCGCACGGGGTCTGGCAGAGCGGGCGCAGGGTGTACTGCGTCGAGGGCACGTACGCCCCGTGGCCGTGGTGCCCGACCCACGCGCCGCCCTGCGCTCCGGCGATCTGCGTACGCTGGGTGATCAGCTCGGCGCGGGCGGGGCCGCCGGGCGTGTCGAGCGTGACGCGCCCCTCGCCCTGCCCGGGCGGAGGGGGTTCAATTTCGACGCGCGGCGCGACGCGCGAGGGGGCCGCCGGGGGCGGCTGGTAGCGCGTGGCACAGCCGGTCGAGAGCGACGCGCACGCCAGGATCGACAGCAGACGCGAGGTGATGATCATATCATCCAGAAACACCGATAGGCGATCGGTTATTCCCGCGCGACCGACGGGCTCGGGCGCGTCGACGAGGTGCCGATCGGCGCGTGGCGAGGTCAGTACACCCCGCTGCCGTTGTTCCCTTCGCCCATCCCGCCGGCGTAGAAGGCGCGGAGCTGGCGGCACGTCCACCCGCTCCGCGGCGACAGGCACACAGGCACCGCGTCCCAGCCCTGCGGCTGGTACTGGATCACGTCGGCGCGCCCGTCGCCGTTGAAGTCCCCGACGCGCGGCAGCGTGCAGCGCAGGGGTTTCGGGCTACCGCCGAGCAGCGGCTGCGTGCGCCCGTCGAGGGAGCGGCCGTACGCGTAGACGGTGTGCGGGCGCCCGTCGCGGAGCGCGAGGGGCGTGTCGACCGCGAGGCCGTGGTCGCACGAGAGCGTCGCGTCGCCGCTCGACACGTCGTCCGGGACGTCGGGGACCTGCTCGATGTTGCCCTGGCCGCACGCGGCGATAAGGACGCAGAGCGCGAGGGGGGTGAGGTGGGCGCGCACGCGGCGGGACTCGACCGCACGAGGAACGCGGATGCGCGCTCGGTGTGTTGGCGGCGGTGCCCCGGCGTGCAGGCCTGTCCCCCGCAGCGGCGCGGGTATCGCGTTGCGGTGCATCGTCGGCGCACTGTAGGTTCGCGCCCTCGTGAGCCCGCAATACCGTCGCACGCCCTTCGCATTCGCCGCGCTCCTCGCGCTCGTCGCGCTGCTCTTCGCCTGCCCCGCGGCCGCTCGGACGCTGTGCGACGGCCCTCCGGAGTGCTGCCCCGCGGAGCACCTCGAGCACCTGCCCGCGCGGGTCACGGTGTCGGTGGGCGTGGCCTTCGTCGGGCTCTACAACATCGACGACCGTGCACAAACGTGGGAGGCCGACTACTACCTCTACGAGTCGTGGCCCCCGACGCCGGGCTTCACGCCGCAGACGGAGGTGGTCAACGAGACCTCGTCCCACGAGGGCCACTTCGACGAGACCGTGTTGGAGCGCGGGCGCTGCACGCGCACGCGCCGCCTCCACTCGGCGTTCCACTCGAGCTTCGACCTGCGGCGCTTTCCCTTCGACCACCAGCACCTGTCGCTGCGCCTCGCCGACGCGGAGCGCCCCTCCACCGAGGTCGCCTACGCCGCCGCCCCCTACGCGCTGAACCTCGGCCCTGACGCGCGGGGCGAGGCCCTCGCGTGGGTCGTCTCACCGCGCCCACGCTTCGAGGTCGCGCCGCGTCCGTTCGCGTACCACCCCAGCGCGCCGGGCTACGACGTGGCCACCATCACCATCGACGTCGCGCGGCGACCGGGCTTCTACCTCACGCGGTTCTTCCTGCCGCTGCTGCTCATCTTGAGCGTGGCCTTCTCGGTGTTCTGGATCCACCCCGAGGACCTCGGCTCGCAGGCCGGGATCGGAGTGACCTGCCTGCTCGCCACCATCGCGTTCCAGTCGGGCCAGGCGAACACGCTGCCCGCCGTAGAATACCTCACGATCGCCGACCGGATCTACGCCACGAGCTACACCCTCGTCGCCCTGGCGCTCATCGAGTCGGTGTACACGAACGCCCTCGCGCGCCGCGGCCGCCACGACGTCGCCACGCGCGTCGACCGGCTATCGCGCCTCGCCTTCCCTCTGGCAGCGGTGCTTCTCTCGGGGGTGGGCGTACTCCTCGCGTTCCGGCAGCGATGACGATCGTCACCGCCCGCGGAGCACTCCGGGCTCCGAATCGGATGCGTGAATGCCGCCCCTCCCCGAGCGCGACCTACGACTGCCGAGGATGTTCGTGCGCACACCCTCTCGTTCGACCTCACGAATTCGCCGCCGGGCGCTGGCCGCTGCCGTGTCGTGCGCGCTCGCCTTTCCTGCGCGCGTCGCCGAGGCGCACGGCGACGACGAGTGCGGCACCGCCTGCGACTTCGGGCAGGTGCTGCTCGTCGCAGTCCCGACGGCATTGGGCTCTGCCGCACTCGCGGCGGACGTGGCGACCGTCGCCCACCTCGCGCGCACCGGCACGGTGCCCCGCGTGTGGTCCCTCATGGGGGTCGTTCTGTGGGTGCCGCCCACGCTTGTCGCCGCGGCCGGCGTGGTGGGCTACTCGATCGCGGCGAGCTCGAGCCGCGAGGCGACCCGCGCGGACGCGACGTTGCCCCTGACCCTATCGGTCGCTGGCCTCGCGATCGGCGCGGGCTCCCTCACCTTGCAGATCTTTGCCGCGACGCGACCGCCGTCGTCTGGTTCAGCCCCCGGAGGGCAACATGCTCGGGGGCTCCGCGACGACCCCGCGAGGCCGGGACGGGCGCCGCTGACACCCTGGATCTCCTCTCACGCTGAAGCGTGGATGGTCGGGGTCGCCGGAGCGTTCTAGACGCCGTCGCGAGCGGCGCTACTTCTTGTGCTCGTCGACGTGGTCGCCGTGCTGATGATGCAGGTGCCCGTCGTGCTCGTAGTCGATGTGCCCGTCGTGCTCCACGGCCTTGTGGCCGCAGCCCGGGCCGTGCGCGTGCGGGTGCGCGCCGCCGTGCGTCCCGTGCTCGTGGCTGTGGTCGTGGTCGTGATCCTCGCCCTCCTTGCCGTGGTCGTGGTCGTGGGGCTGCTTCGGTCCGGTCATGCTCGTGCCCTTTCGTCGTGGCGTTGCGGTGGGGACGACTCTGCGTGGCGATCCCTCACGCCGTCGTGTCGAGGTGGTGTACCCCGATCGGTCCTCGAACCAGGCCGCGACGGTATCGCACGCTCACCGAGTGTCAATCGGCTTTTCTTCGCCGCGCACCCTCCGCCCTCGCGCGGCGCCGGGCACCCCAGGCCGCTTCTCCGCGCGGGCTGATGAGCGCCAATGCGCTGTCAGAAAGGCGTCTCTGCGAGGTGTAACAAATCGTCGCGCTCGCATTGGATGCCTTTTCGATTCACCGAGAGGCACATAGACTTTCGAGCCCTGGAGGTTTCATGAGAGTGCTTCCGAGCGTCCTCTTCGTGTCCCTAACCGCGTGCGTGATCGGCTGCGACGATCACTCCGACGCGCCCGCGGGAGGCCCATGCGCCAGCCCGCAGCAGGTGAGCCTGCCCGACTGCGAGTCGGCGGCCGACGTCACCGACGAGGCGTGTGTGCCGCTCGACGATGCCATCCGCAACAACCGGGTGGTGAGCAACGACGCGCGCGCTCCGTCGATCACCGCGCCGGCGGAGATGCAGGCCGTCCCCGCGGCCACGCCGTTCCGGTTCGCGTGGAGCGCGCCGACGGCCCTGCGCCTCCAGCACCGACCGATGACCGTCGGCGACGAGCTGCGCCGCTGGGTCACGCTGATCCCCGAGGCCGAAGCGCACTGCTCGCCCTTCACGGGCAGGGGCTACGAGGTCCGCCTCAGGGTCGGGGACAGCGTGGTCCTCCGCCGTCAGCAGTCGGCCACGTCGTGGACCCCGACCGCCCCGACTTCGCCGCGAACCTCGCC
>JBDHVF010000287.1:0-9222 GCA_039809605.1 Polyangiales bacterium
CTCTCCGAGTCCCATGTTCTTGTTCTCCCCTTGTTTTCAGGGCCGCAAGAACCGGACACAGATTTCTTTACGCTACCATGCCGCAGCGTCTCCCCAGCGTGTGAGCTCCGAGACCCTCATGCGGCGCCGCACGTTCGAGCGCGCGCCCGATCGCCAGACGTGGCTCGCGTTTCGCCGCGGGGGTGGCGCGGCACCGTCGGGGGCGAGCGGCGCCGTGACGCTCTCCGCGAGCTCGTCGCTCGTGCCACGAACGCCGCACCCGAAGCCGACCGCTCCGCTGACCTGCGCGGACATCCACGAGTTCAACGTGATCCGGGTGAAGTTCGTCGAGGGGACGGCGATCCGTCTCGACGCGAACGGGCTGTTCTACTCGGACAACGGTCCCGCGTTCACGCCCTCGATGGCGGCCGAGCTCGCCCAGATCAACGCGCGGTCGGGCCTGCAGCGCATGTCCAGCTTCGACAACCCCGTGTCGCAACTGCTGCAGATGAAGACCGACGCCGAGAAGAACACGGGCGAGGAGCACCCCGAGCTCTCGCTGTGGTTCGACGTCATCAACGGGGCGAACGTCGTGGCGGTCGCTGGCGACCCGGCGGTCTGCGACGACACGGCGAACCTCCTCAACTGGCTCAACTCGTTCGCGGTGGTCGAGGTGGCCACCGCGGTGCCCGCGAACGTGTCGGCGCCCACGATCCCTTCACTGCCGCCGGGGTACGATCTGACGGCGCCCAGCGGCTCGTGGGAGCCGCCCCACATGCAGCCATTCAACCCCGCGGGGATGACGTACGGGCTCGACTCGCCGGAGATGTCGTCGGTCCTCTCGGAGGAGTTCCGCGCGGCGTGGCAGGGCAGCGGCGCCGCGGTCGTCGATATGGAGCGCAACTGGTACTGGCACGAGAAGATCGGCGACGTCTATCGCATCCCCGGCGGGGTGATCGGCAGTGTATGGCCGGGCGATGACATCCACGCCACGGCGGCGATGTCGGTGGCCTTCGGCACGCACCGCTCGTCGCTGCTCGACTCCATGCCCCTGTACGGCACTCGTGGCTTCGCGCCCCGCGCGGCACGTGCGTTCTCGGCGGCCAACACGGGCTTCGGCACGGGCTGGACGGCCTGGGCGCGAGGCGTCGGCCGCGCGGTGCCTGAGATCGATCAGGAAGACATCGTACTGATCGAGCAGCAGAGCGGCGCGACGGGGCCCGGCGGGGACTACCTCACGGTCGCAGAGTCGGAGGGCACCACATACGACGTGATTCGGACGGCGACTTCATGGGGGCGCATCATCGTCGAGCCGACCGGGAACGGGGGCACGTCGCCCAACAACATCGACACCGTCACCGCGGGAAGCCCCAACTCGGGCGCGATCATCGTGTCTGGGAACCTCGGTAATGGCAGCTACCAGACCCCTTCGCCAGGCAACGGCTTCGGCGCAAGAGTCGACGCGAATGCGTGGGCCGCCGGCGTCTATGCCGCTGCGACGAACGGGTACAACGGTTCCACGAGCCTCGGGCCGGTGATGTCGCCAGAACAGAACTACATCGCTGGCTACGGCGGCTCGTCCAGTGCGAGCGCCATCGTCGCGGGCGCGATCGCACAGATGTCCGCGGTGTATCGCGCGACGTACGGTCACTCGATGGCGCCTCCCGCGCAGGTTGCGGCGACGATCCGCAACGTCATCCAGGCGGGGGCCTCGTTCCAACTCACCAGCGGAGGGGCGAACTATGGCTGGCAACCCGACGTGGAGCGCACGGTGACCGAGTACCTCCTGGCGACGCGCATCAGCTCGGCGTGGAGCACCATCGCCGCGCCGCACGACAACTGGGCCACGGTGGCGCTGGGCTCCGGGGTCTCGGCCCTCCCGAACGGCAACTACTACGACTACAACGCGTGGCTCACGCTGAACACCGGCGCCGCGGGCGTGACCGTGAACGAGGCGTTCTTCTCAGCCCCCCTCGGCCCTCTCGACCTCGGGTGGAACCCCGACCGCTCCTTCACGATCGAGGCGAGGGTGCAGATCCCCGCTGCCACGGCCGACTGGCAGGTGATCCTCGCCAAGGAGAGCCCTCGTAACTATGGGATGTGGGTGTCTCCGTCGGGGTGGTTCCTGCCCGGGCGACTTCACTTCTCCTACCAGCTCGACGGCACGACGACGCTCTGCCCTTCGTACTCGACGAGCCGTATCGACGACAACGCCGTCCATCACGTCGCGGTGCGCTTCGATCGGCGCGGGTCGACAGGGCAGAACATCCCGCAGATTACGTTCTTCATCGACGGGCAGGCCGACGTGACCGTCGCTGGATGCGGCAGCGTCGGGCCGGCAGCCTCGGGCGGCGCGGGCCAGGACAGCCTGACGATCAGCGCGATGATGGCGCTCTACTCCTGGGTCGGTGACGTCCGCCTCTACCACCGCTACGTGACCGACGCCGAGATCGCGGCCCACCGCGATCGGCTGCGGTAACCGAAGGCCACGCAACGATGCTCCACTCCCCTCGTCTCTCGCTGCTTCTGGGGCTCGCCTTCGTCGCGTGCTCGTCGAGCTCTGATCGGCGGTTCACCGACGATGCCTGCTACTCCGACGCCACCCCGCCGCCGTGGGCGACTCTCGCGGAGATCGCCCTCTTCGACCAGGATGGCCAGCCGGTATGCGCCAATGCGCATGTCACGGCCCAGCAGGGGGGACGCGGCTGGTTCGACGTACCGCGCGGCGTGAACGCGCGCTCGGTGCTCCTCCCGAACGGTCACTTCGGGACCGTTCCCGGCGAACCGTGCAACTACTACCAGGGGCAACCTCCTGGCGGGCCTACGAGTGTTCCGCTGCTGTATTGCAGCGATCCGCTGGAGTGGCGCGTCGCCGCGGAGGGCTGCGAACCCGCGCAGGGCTCGTGGTCGTGGAACGACAACACGTTCCCCGGCCGATTCGGAATCAACTTTCAGGTGACTGTGCGTCTGCGGTGCTTCGGGGCGAGGGACGGCGGTACGTCCCCCGGCGACGCGGCCCGGGACTGACATCGAGGACATCGAGCGTCTCCCCGCGGCTGAAGTGCACACGGCTGCACCTGCGAGTGCACACGTGTGCACTTCTCACCGCCACGACGCGCAGCCCTCCAGCAGCGCGCTCCGCAGCGCCGCCCGCGCCGCGTTGCGGTCGCCGTCGCGCCGTCGGAACAGGTGGTAGCTCTTCGCGGGCAGGTCGGTGATCGGCCGCGCCACCACGCCCTCGGGCATGCGGCAGAAGCCGCTCACCACCGACACGCCGACGCCCAGCTCGACGAAGCGCAGCGCGAGCTCCCAGCCGTTGGCCTCGACCGCGACCTCGGTGCGCGCGCCCGCCGCGGCGAGCGCCGCGTCGAGCGCCTGACGGTGCGGGCGCTCGGGCGAGGTCGCCGAGCCGCAGCTTCATGTGCGACGCCAGCGGGTGCGCGCGCGGCATCGCGAGCACCTGCGGAACCACCGCCAGCGTGTCGACCGCGAGGTCGTCGGGCGCGTCGTCGAGCGGCGCCACGCCGAGGTGCGCGACGCCCCCGCGCACGGCCTCGACGGTCTGCTCGCGGTCGCGCGTGAGCAGCCGCAGCGGCGCGGGCGGCGACGCGAGCCACTGCTTCAAGGGCGCGCCGAGGAGGTACAGGTACGAGCCCGCGCCCGCGCAGAGCACCACGGGGCGGCGAGGAGATGCTCCGTGAAGCTCCGCGACGAAGCGCTCGGTGCGCTCGGTCACGTCGCGGGCGAAGGCCGCCACGCGCTCTCCGTCGGGCGTGAGCGCGAGGCCGCGGCCCTGGCGGGCGTAGAGCGTGACGCCGAGCGCGTCGGAGAGCCGCGCGAGCTGCGCGTGCAGCGCGGGCTGCGAGACGTGCAGCGCGCGGGCGGCGCGCGTGAGGTTGCCGTGCGCGGCGAACACCGCGAACGCACGGAGCAGCGCGAGGTCGGGCGGGTGCATCGCGCCCCGTGAGCTATCACGTTTCGTGAAGACCGTTCACGAGCGGCGACTTCCGCGAGCGCGCCGCCGCGCGTAGCTTGCCGGCCGAGGAGAGAGACGATGGACGCCAGGGAGATCACCCGCGTGAGCAAGGAGCTGTCGTGGCTGCTGCGGCACGGCGCGGGCGAGGCGCGCCTCGCCATGGACGCCGCGGGCTGGGCCTCGATCGACGACGTGCTGCGGAAGGTTCGCGTCACGCGCGCCACGCTCGACGTCGTGGTGCGAGAGAACACCAAGGGGCGCCTCGAGGTGCGCGGCGAACGCATCAGGGCGTGCCAGGGGCACTCGCTCCGGGGGATGCCCGTGACCGTCGAGGCGCTCGAGGCGTCGTGGGCGGTCGACCCCCGCGTCGAGCCCGTGTGGCACGGCACCAGCGCCGACGCGCTCGCCTCGATCGCGCGAGAGGGCCTGCTCCCGGTCGACCGCTCGCACGTGCACCTCGCGGGCGAGACCGACAGCAGGGTCGGCAAGCGCGCGGGCGTCGACGTGGCGCTCGGCGTCGACCCCGAACGTCTGCGCGCCCACGGGATCACCCTCTACCGCAGCGCCAACGGCGTGCTGCTGGCGAGGAGCGTTCCGCCCGCGTGCATCACGGGCCTCGTGGCCGAGAGCCGCAAGGCCCGCGCGCAGGAGGCCGCGCTGCGCGCCCTCTTCGCCCTAGTGTGATAGAAGCGCCCGCGCATGAGCCTCGACGTGAGCGGGTGCGACTTTCACCCGGTGATCAAGCTGCCCGACGACTACGAGGTCTTCGACTTCACGCAGGGCTACGACCCCTCGCGCGCGATGCGGTCGCGCTACGGCGTGGGCCGCTACGACGAGAAGCGCCGCGGGATGTACACCGCCGCCCTCTTCGGCGGGGAGCGCGACGTGCACATGGGCGTCGACCTCGCGGCGCCCGTGGGAGAGCCCGTCTACGCCTTCTGGGCCGGCGAGGTGCACCGCTTCGGGTACAACGGCGCGCCCGGAGACTACGGGCACACGCTCGTGACGCGGCACGTCGTGAAGGGGCGCGAGCTCTGGGCGCTGCATGGCCACCTCGCGGCGCGCTCGCTCGAAGGGCGCTTCGAAGGCCAGCGCCTCGAACGCGGTGAGGTGATCGCGTGGGTGGGCGACCGCCACGAGAACGGAGGCTGGAACCCGCACCTGCACTTTCAGCTCTCGCTGGTGCGCCCCGAAGTGGCCGATCTGCCGGGGGCCGTGAGCGACGCCGACCGTTCGCGAGCCCTGGAGATCTACCCGGATCCGCGGCTGGTGCTCGGGGCCTTGTACTGAGGGCGCGGCGCGGGCTATGAGCGTCGTCGCGATGAGGAACATCATGCTGCACGCCGTCGTGCGCGGCGAGGCGGATGCGTCGGGGACGCTCTCGCGGGTCATCGTCGCGGGCCACGCGTTCGGGCTCGACGCGCTGCTGATCACGGTCGAGGGGCCGAGGGGCCAGGTCGAGGCCGCGGTGGGGCCTCACCCGCGCACCCACCAGTGGGTCGTGACCTTCGACGACCGCGGCGCGCTGGATGAGGCGGGCATCGCGCTCGGCACACGGGTGCGCGCCGTGGCGGCGGACCTGGGCGACCCGGCGGGCTGCTACTCGACCGCCGAGGCGCGCGTCGAGGCCGAGTGAGCGCTCACTTCCCGAGGTTGTAGAGGGGGCCGTCGGCGCCCAGGCCCGGCCAGCGCACGAGGTCTCGCGCGAGGCGGGCGTGGGTCGCGCACACGAGCGCGTTCATCCGCGCGTCGTGTTCGAAGAACGACGCGGGGCTCGCGAGCTCGGCGCGCAGGCGCACGAGCGCGTGGCGCGCGGGGTCGAGCATCGACCCGAGGCGGTCGAAGAGCGCGCGCGTGGGCGGGTGCGCGGGCTCGAGCGCCACCAGCGTGAAGGGGCGGTCGACCACGTGCTGCCAGGGGCCGTGCGCGAACTGGAGCACGTCCCAGCACGGCGGGTCGCAGGTGCCGGCGCCTTCAAGCCACTTCCATCGCAGGCCGTGGGCGGCGTCGGCGCCGTCGGGGGCGGTGACGAGGGCGAGCGGGCCGTCGAGCGGGCGCGCCGCGGCGTCACCGAGCGTCTCTCCGAACGCGCGCTCGACCGCGGCGGGGACGGCCTCCCAGAGCGGTGGGGGCACGATCGAGCCCGGCGCGCCGGCCACGCGCTCGGCGAGGCGCAGGGCCACCACCGTCGCCGCCGCGGGGCCGAGCACGCGCAAGAGGAGCGAGGGCTCCTGCGACGGGGGGTGCGCGCACACCACCGTGCCGTCGAGGGCCGCGGCGCGCACGTCGGGGTGGTCGGGCGTGGCCGTGACCAGCACCGTGTGTGCGTACGCGCCGCGCGACGCGAGGCCGAGGCGCGCGTTGGGAGAGAGCTCCTGCGAGAAGACCACGAGCGCGTCGCCGCCGGGCGCGGCGCCCGCCGCGAACGACGAGAGCGCGACGAACTCGGCGCAGCGCCCCGCGTGACGTCGCAGC
Source organism: Polyangiales bacterium (assembly GCA_039809605.1). Lineage (GTDB taxonomy): Bacteria > Myxococcota_A > Polyangia > Polyangiales > CAISKJ01. The sequence continues at coordinate 6,431 of JBDHVF010000287.1, forward strand.
GCCCACGCGAACATGCGCGCGGGGCCCTCGGAGGCGCCCGTGGCGGTCACCACCCATCGCCGCGCGGCGGTCAGCTCGTCGGGCAGCGCGGGCGGCGGGCGCGCGATGGCCTCGCGCAGGAGCGCCGGGAGCGACGCGCAGCGTGACGCGAGCAGGGCGCACCCGCGGTCGAGGGTCATCGGTCGGCCCCCGCGTCGCGCGCGGCGTCGGGGTCGTGCTTGCGCGACGCCATCGCGCGGAGGTACGCGACGAGCCCGTCGAGGTCGGCGTCGGAGAGCCCGGGGTGCGGCGGCATGTTGCCGTAGCGAAAGGTCCGCGGGTCGCGGATGTACGCGCGGATCTGCGCCTCGGGCCTGTACTCGACGACGCTCTGGGGCACGTTGAGGTCGGGGCCCACGCGGCCTCCCTCGCGGTTGATGGCGTGGCAGCGCACGCAGTCGCGCGCGAAGATCGCGAAGCCGCGCTGCGCGGGCGAGCCCGGCGGCTCGCCCACGGGCGCCGTGTGCGGAAAGGCCACCTCGAAGCGCGCGATCTCGATGGCCGCGAGCTGCCACGGGCGCGGGTACGCCTCGAGGTCGGTCTGGGCGGGGCCCTTCCACACGAGGTACGCGGGCCCCGGGTTGGCGCGCTGCGGGCCGATGGGCTCCCACGCGGGCGCGTCGACGTCGCGCACGGCGAGGTACGCGCCGCCTCCGAGCAGGCGCTCGCCCGCCACGGGCACGGTGTACCCGTCGCGCGCGCGCAGCACGAACTGCCTCGCCGCGAGCGCAGGCCCCGCCTCGCCCGCGAAGCCCGCGGCGAGCACGCGGTCGAGCGGCAGCGCGCGCCAGGTCTTCACGCGGTGGTAGTAGTCGTCGTAGCCCGTGACCGCCTCGACGCCCGCGGCGCGCTCGAGCGCGGCGAGCGTGAGGCTCCGCACGGCGCGGCCCTCGACGCGGAACTCGATCGTCGCGTCGGGGTCGGCGCTCGCGGCCGGCGCGCGGGGGGCCGCGCGGTCACACGCCGCGAGGAGCGTCAGTGCGAGAGCGGGGCCGCAGCGCGGGAGGCGCACGCAGGAACACATACCCTACGAAGAGCCCGTAGTAGAGAACGTTCGGCACCACGCGCGCGAGGTAGCCCGCGGGGTGCAGCCACAAGATCGTCACGTCGGCCAGCGCCCAGAGGGCGTACTGCGCGACGACGAATCGCGCCGCCTCGCGGAGCCACCGCTCCACCGCGGGCGACGGCGGGGCGATGCGCGCGAGGCGGCGCGGGACCACCACCTTGAGCCAGAGGGTCGCCTGCGCAAGGGCCACGAGCTCGTACGCGAGAAAGATCGCGCGGGGGTTGGCGACGAAGACCGGCACCGTGCGGGCGAGGGGCGCCATCACGAGCGACGCGACCGAGCCCCACGCCAGGCCCGCGAGCACCGAGCGCGTCGCGATGGGCGCCCCGCGCGCGCCGTCGGTGGGCTCGCGGGTGAAGCGCTCGACGAGCACATAGAAGCGCGCGTCTCCGAGGATCACGAACGCGATGGCGAGCGCGCCCACGACCCCGGCGTGCTCGGGCAGGAGGGGCGAGTCGGGGGCCGTGAGCCGCGCGTCGACGAGGGCCTCGACGCCGAAGAACAGCAGCCACGCGGTGAAGAAGGGCGAGCGCCCGCTGCCCGCGGTGAGCTTCCACCGCGCCACGGCCGCGAGCGCGAGCGCGCCCAGGAGCATCACCAGCCGCGGCTGCTGCCAGGGGCTGTCGTAGATGCGCTGCCAGACGGTCATCGCGGCCGCTCGATGGGGCCGCTCGCGACGACCTCGAAGGCGTCGCCCGGCACGCGCTCGATGCGCCGGAGGTCGTCGGGGTCCCACCGCGCGTCGGGCGCGCCCGAGACGTACCAGTTGGTGCCCGTGTCGGCGACGATGAGCCCGTATCTCCGCAGCGCCTCGAGCACCGCGCGCGCCTGCCCCGTGAAGCCCGAGACGTCGTAGCTGCGCTTGAGCCGCAGCCGCAGCCCCATGGGCGGCGCGTCGGCGTCGTCGGAGCCGCCGGGGTGGTTCGCGGGCGCGACCCAGGTCCGCTGCGTGTGGTCGAAGGTCACGCGCAGCGCGTGGCGGATGCCCCCCGCCGCAAGCTCGTCGTAGCGCGCGAGGCCCGGCAGAATGGGCAGGCCCGCCTGGTCGCACGAGGTCCATCCGCGCGGGCGCGTGGTGCCCCTGCGAAGGTCGAAGACGGCCCCGGCGCCCGCGACCCAGCCGTCGCCCACGCGCCGCGCGTGGTAGAGCTCGAACAGCCTGCACGTGCCCTCTTGCACCACGATCACGTGCCGGTCTCGCCCCGCCTCGATGGGCGCGTCGAGGGGGATGGGGTACGGCCCCGGGTCGCTCTCGTCGCCGTACTCGTCGAAGCGCACGGGCACCGCGGGCTGCCCCTCGGGCACGACGGCGAAGGGGATGCCGTAGTGCGCGGCCGCGGCGAAGTCGGCGTGGAGCGTGTTCGGGCCGTGCGCGGCGATGTTCGCGAGGTACGCGCCGGAGCGCGGGTCCACGGGGTCGTTCGAGACGTCGCGGTTCCAGGGGCTATCGGCGGAGAACACCGGGCACCCGCCGACGGTGGGCACGCCGGGCGGGGGCGGCGGTCGCGCGGACGGAGGCGGCGCGGTGGCGTCGCTGCGCACGGCGCTCACGACGGAGCGTCGCGCGCCCGGCGCGGCGCATCGACACGCGGCGCCGAGCGCGAGCATCGCGCTGATCCAACGGCGCGGGGGCACGGCCGTCAGCCCGCCTCGTCGCGACGCGAGCGACGGCGCAGGGCCGCGATCG
>JBDHVF010000288.1:0-9193 GCA_039809605.1 Polyangiales bacterium
CGCGCGGCAGCGTTGGGTGGGGGCTCCGCCAAGGCGCGCGGCAGCGTTGGGTGGGGGCTCCGCGAAAGCGGCCAGATGGACCTGCGGTTGCGATGAGCCGCACGAAGCCGAAGCGCTCCGCACGCGTTTCCAACCCCTTGCGCTGCGTCACCCGCCCGCGCGACGGCCGCGGAGGCGAGGCACGCGTCCCTCACTCGTCAATCGGCGAGGTCGACGAGCTCGTGGATGTCGCCCGGGACCTCCGGGCGACTCGCGAAGCGGCGGTCCTGGCGCTCGACGCGCATCGGGATGCCGTGCTTCGCGCCGAGGGTGTTGCCGTGGACCTTGCGAGAGATCTCCGCGTTCGGCGGGAGCGAGAACCGGAAGCGCTGGACGAGGATCGCGAGCGCGATGCGGAGGAGCTGCGAGGCGAAGCCGGCGCCGATGCACAGCCGGGGGCCCGCGCCGAAGGGCATGTACTCGTACGGCCCGGGCGAGATCGTCTCCCACCGCCGCGGCAGGAAGCGCCGCGGCTCGGCGTAGGTGCCCGGCGCCCGGTGCGTGACGAAGGGGCTCAGGATGATCCGCACGCCCGCCGGCGCCGTGTGGGACCCGAGCGCGACGGGCGCGGGCGGGATGCGCGGGAACAGGTACGGCACCGCGGGCATGAGCCGCATGCTCTCGCGCACGACGGCGTCGAGCAGCGGCAGGCGCGCGAGCGCCTCGACCGAGGGCGCGTCGCCGCCGAGCGCGGCGCGCAGCTCGCCCTCGAGGTCGGCGTAGACCGCGGGGTGCGTCGCCAGGAGGAACAGCGTCCAGCCGAGCGTGAACGCCGTGGTCTCGTGCGCGGCGATGAAGAGCACGTTCGCGTGCCCGACCAGCTCGTCGTCGGTGAGGCTCGCGCCGTCGTCGTCGTGGGCGCGGATCAGGATCGAGAGCACGTCGCGCCCGCGGTCCGCCGTCCGGCGGCGCTCGCGGATCAGCGCGCGGATCCGCTGCTCGGTCCGCTCGCAGTGGCGCATGTAGCGCGCGTAGGGGAGGCCCGGCACGTCGAACGGGAGCAGGGCGTTCCAGACGCTCGACAGGCCGCGGAGCGTCTGCACGCCCATGCGGCCGAGCTCCGCCGCGCCCGTCTCGACGTCGAGGCCGAAGAGGCAGCGCATCGCCACGACGAGCGAGAGCTCGATCATCTCGCCCTGCACGTCGAGCGTCGCGCCCGGGCGGAGACGCTGCGCGAAGCGCTCGACGAGCGCGGCCATGTCGTCGCGGTAGAGCTCGATCGCGGCCTTGCCGAAGACCGGCATCATCAAGCGCCGGTGGCGGCGGTGCTGGTCGCCGTTCATCGACGTCAGCGCGTTGTTCAGCCGCTCGACCGAGGAGCCGGGCGCCATCGGGAAGGGCGGATCCCCCGAGCTGTGGAAGCGCAGCGGGTCGGAGAGGATCTGCCGGTTGTGCTCCGCGCCGAACGCGAAGATCAGCGCGGGGTCGTCGGCGGGCAGCGCCGCGATGCCGCCGTACTCCGCGTGCAAGGACAGCAGCGTGCCGATGGGGTCGCGCAGAAAGCGGATCAGCCCCGCCTTGTTGCTGAGCAGCGGGATCTTTCGAGGGCCGGGCAGGCGCGGCGTGGCGTCGAGCGGCGGGGTCATGACTCGGGTTGCTCCAGCGGCTGGCGCGGGCGTTGCGCGGGCGGCGGGAGCACGCCCTTCTCCTGCAGATGTCGCACGTAGGTCGTGAGCACCGCGCGGTCGATCGCGGGGCAGGCGACGCCGTGCCGCTGCAACGCCCGAGCGGCGTTGCCGCAGTCGGTGTCGGGGTTGATGGCCACGTCGTCTCGAGGCGCGTCGCGGAAGATCGGCGCCAGGAGCTGGAACACCGGCTCGGAGGACGTCTGCGCCGCCGCGTCGAGGCGCGAGACCCATTCTCGGTAGGGCACCCTGGCGAGGGGATATCCGGCGCCCGCGAGGTGGGCCACGAGGTCGCCGAGCAGCAGCGGGCGCGGGTTGCAGACGTGGTAGTTCCGTCCCGCTGCGTCGGGGTCTCGCGAGAGCCGGACGATGGCCGCGCTGGCGAAGTCCACCGGGGTCATGTCGATGCGCTGCGCGTCGTCGTCGGGCGCCTCGCCGAGCAGCGCGCAGGCGCGCAGGATCTGGCAGAAGACGTCCGTCGGGCTGGCGACGCCGGTCTGGCTGTGGCCGGTGATGCGCCCCGGTCGGTAGATCGTGACGGGCAGCCCGCGACGCCGCGCGAGCAGGCACAGCCGCTCGGCGACCCACTTGCTCTGGCTGTAGCCTCCGTCGAGCGCCTCCGGGCGGTCGAACTCCTCGTCCTCGCGGCGGACCGTGCCGCCCTGCAGCGGGAACACCGAGACGGTGGACACGTGGTGCACGGGCTTCAGCCGCGCGCGGCAGGCCAGGCGCAGGACCTCGCGCGTGCCGTCGACGTTGGCGGCCTTCAAGCGCTGGTAGGGGTGCGCGAAGTTGACCAGCGCGCCGTTGTGGTAGATCGCGTCGACCTCGGCCGCGAGGCGGTCGAACTCGTCGTCGGCGAGCCCCAGGCGCGGCCTCGCGAGGTCGCCCGGCAGCGGGACGACCCTCGCGCGGAACGCCTCCTGCCACAGCGAATACGAGGCGAGCGCCGCCTGGATGCGCGCGCCCGCTTCGCCCGCGTCGCGCGCGCGCACGAGGCAGACGACGGTCGCCGACGTGCGCTCCAGGAGCTCGCGGAGGAGGAACGCGCCGAGGAAGCCCGTGGCGCCCGTGAGCAGCACGCGGGCGGCGTCGCCCTCGCGAACAACGGGCACACCCTCGGACGTGATGTCGGGCGGGAGCGCGCACTCGGCCTGGAGGTCGGGAGGTGCGTGCGGCGCGGGGGCGGCGCGGCCTTCGAGGTGCGCGGCCAGCGCCTCGATCGTGGGGTCGCGGAACACGTCCGCGAGCGACGGCGCGCGGCCGAAGCGGGCCCGGGTCTGCGCCACCATGCGCACGGCCAGCAGAGAGTGTCCGCCCAGCGCGAAGAAGTCGTCGGTGACGCCGACGGGGCGGACCGCGAGGAGCTCCTCCCAGAGCCGGGCCAGCTCGGCCTCGGTGCGGGTGCGCGGCGCGACGTGCGCGGAGGCGCGGGGCGCGTCGTCGCCGGGCTCGGGCAGCGCGCGGCGGTCGACCTTGCCGTTGGGGCCGAGGGGGAGCGCCGACAACACCACCAGCGCGCTCGGCACCATGTAGTCGGGGAGCTTCGACAGCAGCCAGGCCCGCAGCTCGTTCGGCGCGGGGGCGTCCCCGGCCGGGACCACGTAGGCCACGAGGCGCCTCTCGCCGCGGGCGCTCTCGCGCGCGACGACCACGCACGCCCGCACCGCGGGGTGCGAGCCCAGCGCCGCTTCGACCTCGCCCGGCTCGATCCGGTGGCCGCGGATCTTCACCTGATCGTCGATGCGGCCGAGGTACTCCAGGTTGCCGTCCTCGCGGTGGCGGCAGAGGTCGCCGGTGCGGTACATCCGCGCGCCCGGGGCCGTCGCGAACGGGTCGGGCACGAAGCGCGACGCCGTCAGCGCGGGGCGGTTGACGTAGCCGCGCGCCAGGCCCGCGCCGGCGATGTACAGCTCGCCGGGCACGCCGGCCGGCACCGGCTGCTGGTGGGCGTCGAGCACGTAGAGCGCGATGTTGTCGATGGGACGCCCGATCGGGACCGGGCCGCGCTCGCCGGGCAGGCAACGGAAGGCCGTGACGTCGATCGCCGCTTCGGTCGGCCCGTACAGGTTGTGCAACTCGGCGCCGGAGCGGCGGAAGAAGCGCTCGACCAGCTCGCGCGACAGCTCCTCGCCGCTGCAGATCACGCGCGCGAGGCTGGCGCAGCGGCCCGGCGTGAGCGCCTCCAGGAACGCGTCGAGCATCGACGGGACGAAGTGCATCGTGGTGATCCGCTCGGCCTCGACGAGGTCGCGGAGGTACTCCGGGTCGCGGTGGCCCTCGGGCTTCGCCACCACGAGCGTCGCGCCGACGCGCAGCGGCCAGAGGAACTCCCAGACCGAGACATCGAAGCCGAAGGGGGTCTTCTGCAGCACGCGGTCGCCGGGGCCGAGGCCGAACGCCTTCTGCATCCACTGCAGGCGGTTGACCACGGCGCGGTGCGTGTTCGCCGCGCCCTTGGGCGCGCCGGTCGAGCCCGACGTGTAGATCACGTACGCCAGGTCCTCGGGGCGCGCGGCGGGCGGCGGGGTGCTCACGGGCCACGCGGCGAGCGCGGGGTCCTCCGCGTCGAGGCAGAGCACGCGGGCGGGTGACGCGGGCAGCCGTGACCGGTGCGCCTCCTGCGTGAGCAGCACGGGCGCGCCCGCGTCCGCGACGAGGAAGGCGAGCCGCTCGGCGGGGTGCGCGGGGTCGAGCGGGACGTACGCGCCGCCGGACTTGAGCACGGCGAGGATCGCCACGACCATCTCGAGCGAGCGCGAGAGGCAGAGGCCGACGCGCACGTCGGGCCCGACGCCCAGCGCGCGGAGGTGGTGCGCGAGCTGGTTGGCGCGCTCGTCCAGCGCGCGGTAGGTGAGCGCGCGCCCCTCGAAGATCACCGCCGTCGCGTCCGGCGTCTGCGCGGCCTGCGCCTCGATGCGCGCGTGGAGGCACTCGCGCGGGATCTCGGCCGCCGTCGCGTTCCACTCGACCAGCAGGCGGTGACGCTCGGGCGGCGTCAACAGCGGCAGCGCGGAGACCCGCGCGGTGGGGTCCTCCACGAGGCCCGCGAGCAGCTGCCCGAAGTGACCGGCCATGCGCTCGACCGTGCCGGGCGCGAACAGGTCGGTGCTGTACTCCAGCGCGCCCCACAGCCGGCCGGCGTCTTCGGCCAGCGTCAGCCCGAGGTCGAACTTCGCCGTGCCGGGCACCGAGCCGTCGGCGCTTTGCAGCCACGGCGACCAGCGGAGCGCGGCGCCCTCGGGGGCCTTCAGCGAGAAGCCCTCGAGGACGAAGCTCGCCTGGATGAGCGGGTTCAGGCCGCCGCTCCGCGCCGCGGCGCCGGCCGCGCGCACCACGTCGTCGAAGGGCAGCTCCTGGTGCTCCTGCGCCTCGAGCACCGTCGCGTGTACGCGCTGCAGCAGCGCGGAGACGGTCGGATCCTCGGAGAGGTCGCAGCGCAGCGCGACCGTGTTCGCGAAGAAGCCGAGCACCCCCGCGAGCTCGTCGCGGCCCCGGTTGGCCATCACGGTGCCGACGACGAGGTCCGTCTGCCCGCCGTAGCGCGCGAGCAGGGCCGCGAAGGCGCTCAGGAGCAGCGTGAACGGCGTGGTGCCCTCGCGCCGCGCCACCGCGCGCAGGCGCTCGCAGAGCGGCGCCGGGATGTGCACGGGCACGGCCGCGCCGTTCGGCGTGCGCGCCGCGGGGCGCCGGTCCGTCGGGAGCCGGAGCGGGACGTGCCCGCTCAGCCTGCCGCGCCAGTACGCGCGCTGACGCTCGGCCTCGTCGCCGGTGAGCCAGCGGCGCTGCGCCCACGCGACGTCGCCGTATTGCAGCACGCGCGCCGGGAGCGGCGAGGGGCGGCCCCGCGCGAAGGCTTCGTACAGCGCGGCGACCTCGCGGCAGAAGGCGATCAGCGACCACGCGTCGGAGACGGCGTGGTGCTGCGTCACCAGCAGGACGTGGTCCTCGGCGCCGAGGACGCAGAGCGAGGCGCGCAGGAGCGGCGCCCGCGAGAGGTCGAAGGGGGCGCGCGCCTGCGCGGCCGACCGCGCCTCCAGCGCGGCCTCACGCTGGTCGTCGGGGACCGACCGCAGGTCGGCGACGGGGAGGTCCACGTCCCGCGGCCCGTCGACGACCTGCGTCAGCTCGCCGTCGACGACGCGCAGCGAGGTCCGCAGGGCCTCGTGCCGGCCGACGACCTCGCGGAAACTCCGTCGCAGCGCGTCGCGGTCCAGCGCGCCGGCGATGCGCAGGCCGAAGTGCAGGTGGTAGCGCGCGGTGCCCGGCTCCAACTGCTCGAGGAGCCAGAGGCGCTGCTGCCCCGAGGAGGCCGGGCACGGCCCCGGAGGGCGCGGCGCGTGCTGAGGTTCCTCCGCGCGCGGGTGCATCGAGTCCGCCAGCCACGCGGCGAGCAGCGCCTCCGCGAGCGACGCGAGCGTGGGGTGCTTCCAGATGGTCGTCGGCGAGAGCGCGAGCCCCAGCGCCTCGGCCAGGTGGTTGCGCAGCTCGAGCCCCATCAGCGAGTCGATGCCCAGGTCGGCCAGCGCGGTCTCGGGTTCGAGCGAGCCCGCATCGACGCGGAGCACCCGCGCCAGCTGCTGGCGCAGCAGGTCCTGGACGAGCGTCGCGCGTTCGGCCGCGCCCGCCGACGCGAGGCGCTCGCGCCAGGGGCCCGCGCTCGCGTGCGCCCCGGCGTCGGGCGCGGCGACGAGGCGGGTGAAGCGCCGCGACGCCGCGGCCGCGGGGTAGACCTCGGTCCAGCGCGACGCCGCGACGGGCACGACGCCCACTTGCGGGAGGTCGGCGCCCATCAGCCGCTCGAGCGCCGCGAGGCCCTCGTCGGACGTCATGCTGCCGACGCCGCGGCGCGCGAGGCGTTCGCCGCGGTTGGCCTGCGCGGCGGCGAGGCCGACCCCGGCGAAGGCGCCCCAGTCGACGCAGAGGGCGGGCAGGCCGAGCGCGCGGCGGTGGTGCGCGAGCCCGCCGAGGAACGCGTTGGCGGCGGCGTAGTTCGACTGGCCGGGCGACCCCAGCAGCCCGGCCGCGGAGCCGTAGAGGACGAAGAAATCCAGCGGCGCCTCGCGGGTCAGCTCGTGGAGGTTCCAGGCGCCGAGCGCCTTGGGCGCCATCACTCGGTGGAAGCGCGCGGGGGTCTGATGGATCAGCAACCCGTCGTCGAGCACGCCGGCGGCGTGGATGACGCCGCGGAGCGGGCGCGATGCGGGCAGCGTCGCCAGCGCGGCCGCGAGCGCGGCGCGATCGGCGACGTCGACCGCCGCGGTGGCGACCTCGGCGCCGAGCGATCGCAGCGCGGCGAGGCTCTGCTCCGTCGCGGCATCGGCGGCGGAGCGGCCGAGCAGCAGGAGGTGCCCGGCGCCGCGGCGCGCCAGCCCCGGCGCGGCGGCGAGGCCGAGCGCGCCGAGCCCGCCGGTCACCACGTAGCTGGCGTCCGCTCGGACGGTCACCGGGGCGGTCGACCCGAGCGCGGGGCGCGAGAGCCGCGCCGCGAGCCGACGCGCGCCGCGGAGCGCGAGCTCGTCCTCGACGTCGTCTGCCAGGAGCTCGGCGCAGATCGCCGCGACCTCGTCGTCGGGCCGCGCGGGATCGGCGTCGAGCAGCGCGCATCGCAGCTCGGGGTGCTCGAGCGCGAGGGTGCGCCGCAGCCCGACCACCGGCGCCTGCGCGAGCGCCACCCGGCCGCCGTCCACGGGCAGCGCCCCGCGGGTGAGCAGCCAGAGGCGCGGAGGCTCGCTCGCACCGGACGCGAGCAGCGCCTGCGCGGCGCGCAGGACGGCGTCGCAGCTCTGGAGAGCGTCGGCGTCGCGCGGCTCCGCGTCGGCGTTCTCCAGCGCGTGCAGGGCGACCACGCCGGTCCAACGCTCGCCGCCGTCGTCGCCGTCGTGGACGGCGTGATGACCCGCCGCCTCGAGCGCGGCGCAGAGCGCCCTGCCGAGCGCGCCGCCGCCGAGGAGCAGCCAGCGGCCCGCGCCGAGCCGCTGCGGCGGACGCTGCGCCGCCTCCCACTCCGTCACCAGCAGCGCCTCGTCGCGATCTCGCCGCGCCGCATCGGCCGGCAGCCGCCGCACGCACAGCCCTCGCACCTCCGCTGCGACCTCGCCGCTCGCCAGGATGATCCGCAGGTGCGCCACGCGCTGGTCGAACGCACCGTCGGCCGCGGCGTCGAGCGTCGCGTGGCACCACACCGCGCCGGTGGGACGGTGATGGACCCGCAGCGACGCCACGCTCGAAGGGACCCACGGCGCGCCGTCGCCCTCGCGCTCCGCGGCACCGGCCAGCACCTGGAAGCACCCGTCGAGCAGGGCGGGGTGCATGCGGTACAGCGACGCGGCGCCGGCGGCGTCGGGCAGCTCGAGGCGCCCCAACGCCTCGCCCGGTCCCGTACGAAGCTCGCGCAGCGCGCGGAACGCCGGGCCGTAGCTCAACCCGGCGCGGGCGAGCGCGTCGTAGACGTGCTCCGGCGCGACGGCGAGGTCGAGCCGCGTGTGAAGCGCGGCCAGGTCGACGGCCGCGGTCTCGGCGGCCTCGACGCGGCGCACCTCACCTCGCGCGCAGACCTGCCACGCGCCGTCACCGCTGCGACCCGCGGCCGTCAATCGAAGCGCGCCTTGCGGGCCCGCCTCGCTCGCGACCACCTGCACCTCCACGGGGCGATCGGGCGGAATCACCAGGGGCCTGACGAGGTCGAGCCCGCGGACCTCGAGCGCGTCGGCTCCAAGGCATTCGGCCCCCGCGGCGAGCGCCATCTCCAGGTGCGCCGCCGCCGGCAGGATCACCGCGTCCAGCACCCGATGGTCTGCGATCCATCGCGGCGCGTCGGCCGCGAGCTGCGCCTCCCAGATCCGCGTGCCGGCGTCGGTCGCCAGCGTGAGGGAGCGGCCGAGCAGCGGGTGTGCGCCCGCGGGCGCGCCGCGCCACGCCCGCTCCGTGCGCGCATCGTCGCGCCGGAAGCGCTGGCGCTGGAAGGGATAGGTCGGCAGGGGCACGCGGCGGCCGTCGGCCGGGAGGAGCGGCCGCCAGTCGATCGCGCCGCCCCGCGCGTGCCAGTCCGCCATCGCGCGCAGGAACGACTCGGGCTCCGGCTGCCCGGCCCGCAGCGGCGCGACGAGCAGCGGCTCCGCGCCGGGCAGGCACGCGTCGATGTGCCCGAGCAGCGAAGGCCGCGGCGCCAGCTCGACGAACGTCCCCACGCCCGCGCGCCGCGACGCCGCGACGCAATCTGCGAAGCGCACCGTGGCTCGCACCTGCCGCACCCAGTAGTCCGCGGTGGCCATCTCGGCGCCGGCCGGCTCGCCGGTCACGCTCGATACGATCGGCAGGGCCGGCGGCCGGTACGCGACCGTCGCGGCGACGGCGCGGAAGTCTTCGAGCATGGCCTCCATGCGGCGGGAGTGGAATGCGTGGGAGACCTTGAGGCGCGAGGTGCTGCGGCCGAGGGCGTCGAAGTGCGCCTGCAGCGCGGCGACGGCGGCCTCGTCGCCCGAGACGGTGGTCTGCCGCGGGGCGTTGATGGCCGCGACGTCCGCGGC
>JBDHVF010000289.1:0-9189 GCA_039809605.1 Polyangiales bacterium
CCGCGGCCGCGCCCGCCACGCCGAGGCCGACGTTGCGCGCGAGGTCGTCGCGCGACGCGCCGTGCAGCAGGGCCTCGGCGCGTGCGAGCGTGTCGACGCCCGTCGCGCGCGCGCCCGCGGTGGCGCCGCGGAGGCCGAGCGGGCCCACGTCGCCGGTGGCGTGCGGGTCGCCGCCCTCGTGCCCGTCTTCGTGAAGCGAGGGGTTGCCGAAGCGCGTCTCGGACCACGCGATCGCCGTGAGCAGCTCGCGCGGCACGCCGTACGCGCTCGACGCGCGCGCGATCGCGTCGGAGAGCGTGGTCGCCGCCGCGAACTGCGCGGGGTCGGGGGGCGTGTCGGTGGCGCATCCGCCCAGCGCGGCCGCGCAAGCTAGCCAGACGAAGATCGTTCCGTGCCTCATCGAGCGCTATCAAACACTGGGAACGCGCGCGTGTCACGGGGCGCGCGGTGGTCACAGAACCCCCGGCGGCGCGGCGTTCCGGTACACTTCGCGCCTCTGCTCGCAGAGGGAATGGAGAGGTCACCATGGCGGAGATTCTCGACGGCAAGGCGATCGGCGCGGCGCTGCCGGCGCGCGTGGCCGAGCGCGTGAAGGAGTTCGTCGCGCGCGCGGGCCGGCGCCCCGGGCTCGACGTGGTGCTCGCGGGCGAGGACCCCGCGTCGCAGGTGTACGTGCGCAACAAGGCGAAGGCGTGCGAAGAGGCCGGGATGCGCGGGGAGGTGCACCGCCTGCCGGCGTCGGTCGGCGAGGCGGAGCTCCTGTCGCTCGTGCGCGCGCTCGGCGCGCGCGGGGACGTCGACGGCATCCTCGTGCAGCTCCCGCTGCCCGCGCACATCGACGAGCGCACGGTGCTCGAGGCCGTGGACCCCGCGCGCGACGTCGACGGCTTTCACCCGTACAACGCCGGGTCGCTGCTGGCGGGGCGGCCGGCGCTCGTGCCGTGCACGCCCCTCGGGTGCATGCGCATGCTCGACCACACGAAGGTGCCGCTCGAGGGCGCGCGCGCGGTGGTGATCGGGCGGAGCAACATCGTGGGCAAGCCGATGGCGCTCCTGCTCCTCGGGCGCAACGCGACGGTGACCATCGCGCACTCGCGCACGCGCGACCTCGCCGCGCGGGCGGCCGAGGCCGACGTGCTGGTGGCCGCGGTGGGGCGCGCGGGCCTGGTGCGCGGCGACTGGGTCAAGCCCGGCGCCGTGGTGATCGACGTGGGCATCAACCGCGGCGCCGACGGCAAGCTCACGGGCGACGTGAACTTCGCCGAGGCCCGCGAGCGCGCGTCGTGGATCACGCCCGTGCCCGGCGGCGTGGGGCCCATGACCATCGCGTGCCTGCTCGAGAACACCCTGCGCGCCGCGTGGCGCCGCGAGGGCTTCGACGAGCGCGCGCTCGGCCTCTAGCTCCCGAGCACCTTGTCGATGAAGCGGTCGAGCTGGTCGAGGTCGTCCCACGCGATCTCGACGGTGCCGGCCTTGCCGCTGGCGTCGGTGCGCACGGCGACGGGCATCCCGAGCGCGGCCGCGAGGCGCTTCTCGAGGTCGAGCACGTTGGGGCTCTTCTTCTCGGGAGCGGGCTTCTCCTCGGGCTTGTCGGCGGGCTTCTCCTTGCGGCGCGCGGCGGCCTCGGCCTGGCGCACCGACCAGCCCTTCTCGACGGCGAGGCGCGCGAGGCGCACCACCTCCGCGGGCGCCTCGGCCGAGAGCAGCGCGCGCGCGTGGCCCTCCGAGAGCTTCTGCGTGGTCACCAGGTCGGCCACCTCGCCCGGGAGCTGGAGCAGGCGCATGGTGTTCGAGATGGTCGAGCGGTCCTTGCCGATGCGCGAGGCGAGGTCGTCCTGCGTCCAGCCGTGCTCCTTGAGGAGCTTCTGGTAGGCCTGCGCGGTCTCGATGGGGTCGAGGTCGGCGCGCTGGAGGTTCTCGATGAGCGCGAGCTCGAAGGCCTCGTCGGAGGTCGTCTCGCGCACGACCACGGGCACCTCGCGCAGGCCCGCGCGCTGCGCGGCGCGCCACCGCCGCTCGCCCGCGATGATCTCGTACTGCGTCGCGTCGTCGTCGCGGCGCCGCACGACGAGCGGCTGGATGATCCCCTGCTCGGCGATGCTCTTCGAGAGCTCCTCGAGGGCCTGCTCTTCGAAGCGCTTGCGGGGCTGATCCTTGCGGGGGTAGACGCGCTCGATGGCGACGACCTGGTAGGGGCTGTCGGCGCGCTTGGCGGCGGCCTGCGCGACGTTGGCGATCGGCAGCAGCGCGTCGAGGCCGCGCCCCAGCACGCGGCGGGGCTCCTTGGGGTCGGCGGCCTTGGGCTTCTTGTCGCTCATCGGGGTCTCGATCGCGGGAGGGATGACGGTCACGTGTGGGCGCGCGCGCCGCCGCGGCTTCCCATGAGCTCCTTGGCGAAGGAGAGGTAGGCCTGGCAGCCCTTGGAGCCGACGTCGTAGAGGAGCACGGGCTTGCCGAACGAGGGCGCCTCGCTCAGCCGCACGTTGCGCGGCACGACGCTCTCGAACACGCGGAAGTGCTTGCGCACCTCTTCGGCGACCTGGCGCGCGAGGTTGTTGCGCGGGTCGTACATCGTGAGCAGCACGCCCTCGATGGTGAGCTTGGGGTTGCGCGTGGCGCGCACGCGCTCGATCGTCGCCACGAGCTGCGCGATGCCCTCGAGCGCGTAGAACTCGCACTGCATCGGCACGAGCACCGCGTCGGCGGCGCAGAGGGCGTTGAGGGTGAGCAGCCCGAGCGAGGGCGGGCAGTCGATGAAGGTGTAGTCGAAGCGCTTGCGCGCGCGCTCGATCGCGTCGCGGAGCAGCAGGTCGCGGCGCTCCATGTCGATGAGCTCGACCTCGGCGCCCACGAGCGAGGGCGACGCGGGGCAGAGCTTGAGCTGGGGCAGGGGCGTCGGGCGAAGCACGTCCTCGATGCGCGCGCGGCCGAGGAGCACGTCGTAGGTGCCGCGCTCGACCTCGCGCGAGGCGGTGCCGAGGCCCGAGCCGGCGTTGCCCTGCGGGTCCATGTCGATCAGCAGCGTGCGCTTCTCGGCGACCGCGAGCGACGCCGCCGCGTTCACGCTCGTCGTCGTCTTGCCCACGCCGCCCTTCTGATTCGCGATCGCGTAGACCCGGCCCATTCATCAGCTCCACGGGAGGGCCACGGGGCCCGCTCCCCATCATCGGGGTTGAGGTCTCTACCGCGGGAGCGTGCCCCGTGGCAACGGCTCCCGATTCCGCCAGAAAAAGACCTTCAATTCGGAGTCAAGGGGAATTGTCCAACGGTTTGTTGACCCTCCAGGTCTCGCGGATACATTGGCGGCAGATGTAGGTGTTGGTGAGAGAGACACCGACTCTTAGAGACTGCACCGATCAGGAGGAGCTGGACATGTCTTCGAGGTTCTACCGTTCGTTCGAGGAGTTCGCGCGCGACGAGATCCGCCCCGGCGCGAGCCGCATCGGGTGGTCGCTCGATGAGCTCGACTTCGACTCGGAGCTGCAGACCGATGACTTCGCGTTCGACGACAAGGACGACGCCGACGACGACGAGTAGCGGCCCGCGGGGGAACGCGTTCGTGATCAGTGCGGGGCGGCGGTGGGGCGGTTGCCGACCGCCGTTCCGCGCACGACGCGAGCGGCGTTCTGGATGGCCGTGGGGTTGATCACCGCGGGCACCTGGCGGTGACCCGCGGCGGGCTGCGCGGGGGTGGGCTGCGCGACGGGCTGCGCCTGCGCGGCCCCTTCGGGCGCGCCGGGCGCGACCACGATGCCGGGGGGCGTCGGGGCGTTGGGCAGCGCGGCCACGAGCGTCACGCGGCCGAAGCGCTCGAGGGTGTGAAAGTCGCCCGAGCGCGGCGCGCTCCACGCGGCGAAGCGGTGGCCGCCCTGCTTGGCCTCGTCCATCACGAAGAGGTTCAAGCGGATCTGGTCGCCGGGCTGCGGGGGCGTGTGCGCGAGGCCCGTCGAGATGGCCGACCACGGGATCGCGAATTCGACCGTGTAGCCCGTGTCGTTGTCGTCGGGGTTGCCGATGGTGCCCGGCTGGTTGATCACCACGCCCGAGCGCGTGTCGGGGTTGAAGTCGATGTGGCCCGGCGTCGGCGTCGAGGGCTGCCGCGGGCTGTCGTAGCGCGTGTCGAAGTGCTGGTTGCGCGGCGAGACCTGGAACTCGTAGTAGTTCCGCCCGTCGCCGTCGGGGTCGATCATCACCTCGACCGCGTCGTGGTCCCAGAGGTGGTCGTCGCGCTGGGTCGAGGGGTCGACGAGGTTCTCGTCCTGCACCTCGAACGCGACGTAGAGGTTCTGGTCGTCCCAGAGCATGCGCGCGAGCGCGTGCGCGTCGGTGCCCGAGGCCGGGTCGCCGCTCATCGTGCTCACGAGCGCGCCCGTGCGCGCGGCGCTCGCCCACGAGGGCTCGTCGAGCCGCCCGTCGGTGGTGATCGGCCCCTGCGCGCGGCCCACGGCGAGCTCGCTCACCTGGATCTGCACGCCGGTGCGGAGCTCCAGCGCACGCGCGCGGCGGTCGCCGTCGGTCTGCTCCGCGGGCGTCGGGGTCATGCGCTCCGAGTCCTTCCAGAGGCCCAGGTGAAAGCGCACCACGGGCGAGTCCCAGTCCGCGGGGATGTCGAAGGTCTGCGTGTCGGCGATGTACTCGCCCGCGCGCCAGCGCTCGGGCTGGTACGCGCGGCGCACCTCGCCGACGTTGTCCTCGTTGGTGCGCGGGCGGTTCGCGTCGTCGAGGTGCGTGAAGAGCCGCCACCCGTCGCCCGGCGGCGTGTTGCACTTCCACCACCACGTGACCGTGAGGCTCTGCCCGGGCCGCGCCTCGGTCACGTTGATGTCGTAGCCCACGAGCTGCACCTTGTTGCCGCCGAAGCTGATGTTCAGCGGGTGCTGCGGCGTGGGGGCGGTGCGTCGCGCCACGCGGCGCCTCACGGACTCGAGCTCCTGCGACGACACCCCGCCGCGGTTCTGCGCGGGCTGCTCGACGCACCCCGCGCCGAGCGCGATGCACACGACCCAATGAGCTGCGTTCTTCATCTCGTCCCCTCTGCGATTGCCACTCTCAAGACAGGTCCATGGTGGTCGGTCGCGCCCCGCGCGCCGCTACTTCTTCTTGCCCTTCTTCTTCGCGAGCCGCGCCTGGCGGCGCACGTCGCGCTGGCGCATCCCCGCGGGCGCCCCGCGCTGGCCCGCGCCGGGGCCCCCGCCCATGAGCTGGTTCATGAAGCCCATCGGGTCGCCGCCCGCGCCGGGGCCTCCGCCCGCGACGGCCGCCTCGAGCATCTCCTGCATGAGGTTCGACATCGCGGCGTTCTCGCCCTGCACCCGCACCATCTCGCGGAGCCTGCGCGCCATCGCGAGCTGCTTGGCGCCCGGCAGCCGCGAGAGCAGGCCCGCCTGCTTGCCGATGCCGCCCATCATCTCGCGCATCATCATGAACTTCGCCACGAGCTCGGCGACGTCCTCGGGCTTGCGCCCCGAGCCCTTCGCCACGCGCTGGATGCGGTTCGGCTGCTCCTTGAAGAGGTCGGCGTGGTCGCGCTCCTGCTTCGTCATCGAGCCGATCATGGCCTTGACCCGGTCGAGCTCGGTGTCGTCGAGCTTCACGTCCTGCGGAACCATCTCCGAGAAGAAGGGCATCTTCTCGAAGAGCTCCTGCAGCGGGCCCATCTGCTGGATCATCGAGATCTGCTCGAGGAAGTCGTTGAAGGTGAAGTCGCCCTGGAGCATCCGCTCGGCGTCCTTCTCGACCTTCTTCGTGTCGGTGATCACCCGGTTGAAGTCGTTGACGATGCCGAGGATGTCGCCCATCCCGAGGATGCGCGACGCCATGCCGTCGGGCCTGAAGGCCTCGATCTGGTCGACCGTCTCGCCGGTGCCCGCGAACTTGATGGGCACGCCCGTGACCTCGCGGATCGAGAGCGCCGCGCCGCCGCGCGCGTCGCCGTCGAGCATCGTGAGCGCCACGCCCGTGAGCCCCAGCGTCTCGTGGAAGGTCTGCGCCGTCGCGAGCGCGTTCTGCCCGATGGCCGCGTTCACCACGAGCAGGATGTTCTGCGGCTTCGTCTCGTCCTTGATGGCCTGGAGTTCGCCCATGAGGGCGGTGTCGATCGCGAGGCGACCGGCCGTGTCGAGGATGACCAGGTCCTTCTTCTGCACCCGCGCGACCGCGAGCGCGCGGCGGCACACCTCGACGGGCGTCGAGCCCGCCACGCTGAACACCGGCACGCCGATCTTCTGCCCGAGCACCGTGAGCTGCTCGACCGCCGCGGGGCGCTGAAGATCCGCCGCCACGAGGAGCACCTTCTTGCCCTCCTTGGCGTAGAGCCGCGCGAGCTTGGCGCTCGTGGTCGTCTTGCCCTGTCCCTGCAGGCCCACCATCATCACGATCGTGGGCTGGCCCTTGGGCGCCTCGCGCAGGGGCTCGGGGTCGCTGTCGGCCATCATGGCCGTCAGCTCCTCTTCGCAGGCCTTCACGAAGAGCTGCTCGGGCGCGACGGCCACCTTGCGGCCCTGGTGCTCGGCGCGCACCTGCACCACCTGCCCGAGCATCTTCTCGCGCACGCGGGCGAGGAAGCGCTTGACCACCCCGAGCTCGACGTCGGCCTCGAGCAGCGACACGCGCACGTCGCGCAGCGCCTGATCGATGACGTCCTCGGAGAGTTCTGCCATGCCCGTGAGGCGTTGACGGGCGGCCCTGAATCCCTTGGTGAGCGCGTTGAACATGCTTTGGGACCGTGCGCGTACCACGTCTCCGTGGTGCCCTTCAACCCACACCGCACCCGCCGGTCTCTCCCGGCGTTGACCCCGAGGCGCCGCCGCGGGGTATCCTCGCGCGCCTCGATGCGACGCGCGCGACGTTTCGTACTCACCTCGCTGCTCCTCGCCGCGGCCCGGGCCGAGGCCGACCCCCTCGTCGACGTGGTCGACCGCGGCGCCGCCCGCGTCGTGCTCGACGGCGTGGTGCGCGAGTGGTCGGGCGCGCTCGCCGCCGTCGACGAGGCCTCGCAGGTGACCGCCGGGGCGGGCGCGTGGCGGGGCGCCGACGACGCCTCGTTCGCCTTCGCCGTCGCGCGCGACGACGAGGGGCTCTACCTCGCCGCCGAGGTGCGCGACGACCGCGTGGTGCGCACCCGACAGCACCGCCCCACCGACGACGCGCTCGTGCTCACGATCGCCTTCCCCAACGGGCGCCTGTGGACGGCGTGGGAGGTCTCGCTCCAGCCCGGCGAGCCGGGCGCGTTCGCGGGCGCGGTGCGCTACCGCGTGCCGCGCGCGAGGCCCGTGCCCGGCGCGCAGGTCGTCGAGGCGCCCTCGCGCGGGGGCTTCACGCTCGAGGCGAAGATCCCCTGGTCGGCGCTGCCGGGGCTGCGCGAGAACCTCGGCGCCGCCCGCGTCCGCGTCGCCTACGAAGACAGCGATCAGGAGGCGCACCCCTCGGTCGAGACCGTGCTCGCCAACGGCGGCGGCGACGCGCGGCACCCGCAGGACCTGCCGCCCACGTCCGCGGCGGCGCCCGCGGTGGCGGCGGCCTCGGTCGACCTGCTCGCGCGCTTTCGTCGCGAGCGCGGCGTCGCCGAGTCGGTGCGCCCGCTGCTCGACCGGCGCGTCGACCTCGCGGGAGGCCCCGAGCCCGAGCGCGTGGTGGTGTTCCCGCGGCACATCGTGGCCTTCGGGCCGGGCGTCGCGGGCGGCAGCTACACCTTCCTCGAGTTTCCGTCGGGCGAGGTCGAGTCGGCGCAGGCCGTCGACCTCACGGGCGACCGCAAGGCCGACGTCGCCGTCACGCTGCGCGCGAGCGGGGGCGCGTTCGAGCGCTCGATCGTGCACGTCTACTCGCTCGACGCGGCGGGCGCGTTCCAGCGCCTCTTCGCGCGCGAGGTCGGCCGGCGCGACGGCGCGAGCCGCGTCGCCAACGAGGTGCGCTACCAGGGCGGCCGCGTCGCCCTCTCGGTCGGAGACGCGCGCGGCTACACCGCCGCCACGTGGCCCAACGTCGCCGAGCCCGGCGTCGAGCCCCCGCTCACACCCTGGGGCGCGCACCGCGCGGAGGTCTACGCCTGGAGCCCCGCGTCGAGGTCGTTCGTGCTCGAACGATCGGAGCCGAACCCCACGGCCGCGAGCGCCGCGCCCGTCGAGCCGTCGCCGAACGAGGCCGTCGAGGCCCCCGAGCCGGGCCCCGACGTGGCCGGCGTGCTGAGCCTCTTTCGCCAGCGAGAGCGCGTGCCCGAGGGCGCGCGGCCGACCCATCGGGTGACCGCCGACGTCGCCGAAGACCCCGCGCCCGAGCAGCTCTACGTCTACGGCCGCACCCTCGTCGTCGTGGGGCCGCGCTTCATGGGCGGCCGGTCGTACGCGAGCATCGGGCTGCCCGCGAGCCCCGGCGACGAGGTGGTCTCGCTGCGCGCGGCGGACATCACCGACGACGGGCGCGCCGAGGCGATCGTCACGGTGCGCCGCACGGTGACCGTGCAGGTGCAGGGCGCCGCGAACACCTCGCAGCGCGACATGGCGTTCGCGTACTCGTTCGACCCCGCGCACCGCGGGAGGGTCTTCGCCGTCGAGGTCGCGCGCCGCGTGGGCGGCGACGCGATCGTGAGCGAGCTCGTGCTCCCGCGCGGCCGTCGCGGCAACGAGGTCGCCGTCGAGTCGCGCCCCGCGCGCGGGTGGACCGAGGCGACCTACCCCTTTCACGACGCGCCCCCGCAGGGCTACGAGCCGCTCCTCCTTCCCTGGGCGACGCAGCGCCGCGTGACGTGGCGCTGGAACGGGTCGGCGATGGCGCGCGCGCCGTAGCGCTACGCCTTCGGCGCGAAGGCCTCGACGGCGCGGGCCGCGGCGACGTCGCGCGCCGTCACGCCGCCCGCGTCGTGCGTGACGTACGAGACCGCCACGCGCTGCCAGCCGATCGTGAGCTCGGGGTGGTGGTCCATGCGCTGCGCGACGAGCGCGACCTGCACCGCGAACGCGACGCCGGCCTCGTAGCTCGCGAAGCGCCACTCGCGGCGCAGGCCGTTGCGGTCGCCGCCCCATCCGGGCAGCGACTCGAGGGAGGTGCGGAGCTCGTCGTCGGTGAGGGGCGTGCGCGCCATGGCGCGAGGATACTACCGCGCGCGATGGAGGGCGCCCCGCATGGGCGTGAGGGAGCCGCGGGTCAGCGCGCGTGGGCCGAGGGGGCCGCCGGGCCCCAGCAGCGCACGAC
>JBDHVF010000290.1:0-9129 GCA_039809605.1 Polyangiales bacterium
CCCGCCGCGCCCTCGCAGCGGTGACCCTCGCGCCGTGACCGCCACGCGAGGCCGCGGTTTGCCCCGGGGCCTCGCGCGGTGGTATCTGCCGGTGCCGTGAAGCCTCGCGCCAAGGTGGTCGCCCGGTGGATGCTGCTCGCGGCCATCGTGGCGGCGTCGGGCTTCCTCGCGTGGTGGATGTGGCGCACCACCACCGCGCTCGAGCGCATCGGCGAGCGGTCGGTCTTCGAGTCGACGGTGCTCCTCGTGCGGGAGAAGCTCGACCGCGTCGAGGCGATGATCATCGCGGCCGACAACGCGGTGATCCACCTGGTCGACCCCGACGACCTCGACGTGCTCGCCGCGCGCTGGCCCGCGCTCGCCGACCGCGTCGCCCCCACCGCCCGCGCCGTGCTCGTGCTCGACGAAGAGGAGCGCCCGCTGCGGGCCGTCTCGCGCACGACCCCCGACGACGCCGAGCGCTTCCGCGCGCTCTTCGAGGAGCGCCTGCGGCCCGAGCTTCACCTGCGCGAGCAGCAGGTGGGCGAGCACTGCCACTGGCACGGCACCGCCGGGGCGCAGGGCGCGCTGGTGTCGTACTTCGTCGGCGAGTCCGCGGGGCGGCGCTACTTCGTGGTGATCGAGACCGACCTCGACTTCGTGCGCCGCGAGGTGCTGCCCAAGCTCTTCGACGACCCGCTGGCGCGCGGGCGCTTCAGCGTCACCGACGACCAGAACCGCATCGTGTACGGCCGCTCGCTCGCCGCCGCGGGCGAGCTCGTGTCGGCGCGCTTCCCCACCACGCTCTACAAGTGGCGCATGGCGGCCATCCCCCGCGACGACCCCGAGTTCCGCGCGCGCGCGCGCAGCCGCCAGCTCGCCGAGGCGGGGTACGTGGGCCTGTCGCTCGCGGTGATCCTCGTGGGCGTGATCTTCTTCACCTTCGTGGCCCGTGAAGAGGAGCGCCTCAACCGGCTCAAGAGCGACTTCATCGCCACGGTGTCGCACGAGCTCAAGACGCCCCTGTCGCTCATCCGCATGTTCGGCGAGATGCTCGCGACCGACCGCGTGCCCTCGGCCGACAAGCGCGCCCAGTACCTCGACATCATCGTGCGCGAGAGCGAGCGGCTCACGGCCCTCATCGACAACGTGCTCGACTTCGCGCGCCTCGAGCGGGGCCGCACCTCGTACGAGTTCGCCGAGGGGGACTTCGGCGGCGTGATCTTTCGCGGCGTCGAGATGTTCCGCTACAGGCTCGTGAAGGAGCGGCCGCGGCTCGTGGCCGACATCGCCGAGGGGCTGCCGCGCGTGAGCCTCGACGAGCGCGCGCTGCACCTCCTGCTCTTCAACCTGCTCGACAACGCCGTGAAGTACGCGGGCGACTCCGACGAGGTGGTGGTGCGCGTGCGCGGCGACGAGCGCGCCCTCACCCTCGACGTGGTCGACCGCGGCCCCGGCATCGACCCCGACGACGCCCGGCGCGTCTTCGAACGCTTCTACCGCGGCAGGAGCGCGCGCTCGTCGGGGGCGCGCGGGTCGGGCATCGGCCTCGCGCTCGTCAAGCACATCGCCCGGGCCCACGGCGGCGACGTCGCGGCGCTCCCCACGCCCGGCGGCGGCACGACCTTCCGCGTGCGCATCCCCGTCGACGCGGCCCTCGGCGAGGAGGGCGCGTGATACCCCGCGAGGACTACGAGCGTCGGGTGCTCGGGCACACCGTCGAGGCGAGGCCCTGGCTCTGCCCCGAGGTCGCGATGCGCCTCGTCACGCACGACTGCGCGCTCTGGTATTACCGCGAAGAGGACGTGCACGCGATGGGCTGGGAGACGCCCTTCTGGGCCTTCGCGTGGCCCGGCGGTCAGGCGCTCGCGCGGCACGTGCTCGATCACCCAACGCTCGTCGCGGGGCGCACCGTGCTCGACTTCGGCGCGGGCGGCGCGGTCGAGGGCGTCGCGGCGATGAGGTCGGGGGCGCGCCGCGTGCTCGCGGCCGACACCGACCCGGTGGCCGCCGTGGCCGCGGAGATCAACGCGAGGCTCAACGGCGTGGCGCTCGACGTGACGGTCGAAGACCTCGTGGGCCGCGACGACCCGTCGTGGGAGGTCGTGCTCGCGGGCGACATGTTCTACGACGCGGAGTTCTCCGCGCGCGCGCTCGACTGGCTGGCGGGCCTCGCGCGCCGCGGGGCGCTGGTGCTGCTGGGCGATCCCGGCCGGGGGAACGTGCCCGACGAGCGGGTGGAGGACGTGGCGTGGTACGACGCGCCGTTCGACACCGACGTGCGGGGCCTTCACCTGCGGCGCACGCGCGTGGCGCGGGTGAGGCCCCGGTAGTCGGTCACTCCTGCGGCGGGAGCGGCTGCGCGATCGACTCGACCTGGCAGATGGCGGGGATGCCCGAGGTGTGGCCGGCGATCATCACGGTGTAGCGGCCGCCCGCGGGGCAGGTGAAGCTGCCCTGGGCGCACTGCCCGCCGCACGAGTCGTCGCTCTCGCCGCCCTCGAGCGCCTGCGCGTGCATGCAGGGGAAGTCGCCCGCGCAGATGCGCATCTGGGGGTTGCCCTCGCACGCGCCGAGGCGCTCGGTGCACATGGGGTT
Organism: Polyangiales bacterium; assembly: GCA_039809605.1. Lineage (GTDB taxonomy): Bacteria > Myxococcota_A > Polyangia > Polyangiales > CAISKJ01. Next base: position 2,578 of record JBDHVF010000290.1, read on the forward strand.
GCAGCCCACGGTCACGCGCTGCTCGGGGATGCACCCGAACGAGCCCGCCACGTCCCAGCCGCAGTCGCGCTCGACGCCCGTGCTCTCCGAGGCGCACGCGAGCGTCGGGTCCATCGACATCATCCCGCCGCCGTCGGGGTCCTCGGGGATGTCGACCTCGAGGTCGGTCTGGTTGTCGGTGTAGTCCGACTCCTGGATCGTGTGCAGGCCGTTGATGGTGGCGTGGATGCGGTAGTGGCCCGGCGGCACGTTCGTGATGTCGATGTACTGGCACCCGAGGTGACGGCCGTACTCGTCGAGCCAGCCGTGGTGGATGCCCATGTTGCCGCAGTTGTAGAGCTCCGCCGCGGGGTACATCTGCCCGATCTGCGGGCCCGTCGTGAGGCGGCGCGAGTCTTCGAAGCAGAACGACTGCTTGTGGCCGCGGGCGATCTCGCGGTCGTCCATGCCGAAGAGGCGATAGTCGGCGTAGCCGAGCAGGTGGTAGTGCCGGTGCACCGGCGACCACTCGAAGCCGCAGCGGGGGCGGCCCTCGTCGGTGGGCGGGCCGAGGTAGAGGTCGCCGTCGCCGACGTTGGGCGTCTGGAGCGTGAAGCGCAGCAGCCGCCGCGAGCCCGGCAGCGTGCAGCCCTCGAGCACCTCGCCGTTCGTCGCGCTGAACGTCGCGCGCTGGATCTGAATCGAGCTCGCGACGAGGTGCGGCGTGAGGTTGGGCAGGCCCGCGTCGGTGTCTTGCGGCACGATGCACGGCGCGGCGTCGGGGCGCTCGGGGGCGGGGGTGTCGAGGGCGACGTCGCTCGCGTCGCTCGCGTCGCTACGAGACGCGTCGGCGGCGGGCGTGGGTGCAGGGTCACTCCCGCAGCCGAGCAGCAGAGAGAGCGGGCCGAGCAGCACAAAAAACTTCTTGCGAAAAATCATCGGGGAGTGCACCTCGCGCGGGATCTTGACGTGGGTCATGTGCGAGGCACAAGACCCTCCGTACAATTGAGCGCGGGGGTGGCGCTACCAGCGCGGATCGTCGTTCCAGGGGGTGCGGGGCGCGCGGTCGCGGGGCGGGAGGCGGACGACGCGCCACCCCTCGGAGGGGTCGGGCCCGCGGGGCTTGCGGAGCAAGAGCGTGAGGACGAGCCCCGCGACGAAGCCTCCGATGTGGGCCCAGTACGCGACGCCGGCCGAGGCGCCGTGCGACAGCGAGCCGACGCCCGAGAAGAACTGAAACGCGAACCAGATCGCGATGAAGATCACCGCGGGCAGCTCGACCCACTGGATGAAGATGAAGATGGGCACGAGCGCCACCACGCGGGCCCTGGGGTAGAGCACCAGGTAGGCCGCGAGCACGCCCGCGATGGCGCCCGAGGCGCCCACCATGGGCACGGGCGAGAGCGGGTTCATGAGGTACTGCGCCGCCGCCGCGGCGAGGCCCGAGAGCAGGTAGAAGACCGTGAAGCGCCCGGGGCCCATGTTGTCTTCGACGTTGTCGCCGAAGATGTAGAGGAACCACAGGTTGCCCAGCACGTGCGCGATGCCGCCGTGCATGAACATCGAGGTGAGCACCGTGGGCCACGCGCCCGGGTCGCCCGCGGTGAGCCTCCGCGGCACCAGCCCCCAGGTGAGCACGAACTCGGTGTCGGCCCCCTCGGGCAAGACCCACTGCCACAGGAACACCAGCAGGCACACCAGGATGATGCTCCAGGTGACCCACGGGGTGCTGCGCGTGGGGTTCACGTCGCGGATGGGGATCATGGTGCGTGGACTGTAGTCACGCGCCCCCCGAGGCGCTACGCCCGTCGCTCGAGCGCGCGCAGCAGGGCCTCGGCCACGGCCACGCTCGGCTCGTTCACCTCGACGTCGCAGAGGTCGCGCAGGGCTCGCACGAAGGGGGGATCGCTCCCCATGCCGTCGCCCACGACGAACACGCCCAGGTGGGCGTGCACGGTCGCGAGCATGCGGCCGTCGAGCACGGCGTGGGTCGCGTCGCCGAGGTCTTCGAAGAGCCTCGCCGCGGCGAGGGCGTCGCCGCCGGCGCCCAGGTGCGCGATGCGCGCCACGCGGCTCTGCGCCGCCGCGCTCTGGAGCCTGTCGGGAAAGAGCGCTGCGCTCGTGGCGGTGGTGACCACACCCGCGTCGAGGGCGTCGGTGCGCTCGGTCCAGAGGAGCGCGGGGCGGCCCTCGTGCGCGGTGATGGTGCGCACCAGCGCGAGCGCGAGGCCCTCGACGTCGGCGCCGGGGCGCGCGGCGAGCAGGGCGATCACGGGCACCGGCGGCACGACGCGCTGCCCGCGAGGGCGCGTGAGGTCGTACGAGGGCGGAGGGGGAGGCGGCGTCGCGCCCGTGGGCATCGATCGCAGGCGGCGGATCGTTCGCAAGGGGTGCGCAGGATACACCACCGTGTGATGTGTTGGTGACAGGGCGGGAAAGAACTTGCGCGGGAGGGGGGTCGCGGTGTTGGTTCTGCGCCGTGAACCTCCAGGGATTGATCCGGTTTCTCCTCCCGCGGGAGGAGCACTTCTACGACTACCTCGAACGCCAGGCGGAGGCGGCGCACCTCGGGGCGCAGGCGCTCGCGCGGCTCAAGGAGCCCTCGGTGTCGCCTCAGGAGGTGCGCGAGGCCGTGCAGGGCCACGAGCACGAGGGCGACCGGGTGGTGCACGAGATGGAGGAGGCGCTCGCGAAGACCTTCGTGACGCCCATCGACCGCGAGGACCTGCAGCGCCTCTCGGCCCAGCTCGACGACGTGCTCGACCTCGCCAACGGCACCGCCCGCGCGTGCGTGCTCTACGGCGTCGAGCGGCCCACCGAGCCCATGGTCACGCTCATGGGCCTGCTCGCGCGCGCCACGGCCCTGCTCAAGGAGGCCATGCCCAGGCTACGCAAGCACGACTACGCGGCCCTGCTCGAGGCGACGAGGGAGCTGCGCAAGATCGAGAAGGAGGGCGACGGGGTCTTCCGCGAGGCGATCAGCGAGCTCTTTCACGACGAGGCCGTCGACGCCCGGCGCATGCTCCGCGAGAAGGAGGTGCTCGAGGACCTCGAGAACGCCATCGACCAGTGCGAGTCGGTCGCCGAGACGCTCGCCAACCTCGCGGTGAAGCATGGTTAGCCTGCTCGTGGTGGTCGTCGTCGTGGCGATCGTCTTCGACTACATCAACGGCTTCCACGACGCGGCCAACGCCATCGCCACGGTGGTCTCGACGGGCGTGCTGCCCATTCGCACGGCGGTCATCATCGCGGGCGTGCTCAACTTCGTGGGCGCGGTCACGGGCACGGCCGTCGCCAAGACCATCGCGTCGGGCTTCGCCGACCCGGCGATCGTCACCCAGCCCGTCGTCCTCGCCGCCCTCCTCGGCGCCATCCTCTGGAACCTCTTCACCTGGTGGCGCGGCATCCCCTCGAGCTCGTCGCACGCGCTCGTGGGCGGCCTCGCGGGCGCCGTCGTGGCGCGCGCGGGCTTCGGCGCGTTCCGCTGGTCGGCGCTCTACGCCAAGGTGCTCGTGCCGCTGGTGGTCTCGCCCACGCTCGGCTTCATCGCCGCGTTCTGGATCATGATCGCCCTCTACTGGATCTTCCGCCGCACCCGCCCCGCGCGCGTGCACAAGACCTCTCGCCGCCTCCAGCTCCTCTCGGCGGGGCTCATGGCGTTCTCGCACGGCTCCAACGACGCGCAGAAGTCCATGGGCATCATCACCCTGGCCCTGCTGGCCTTCGCCGCCGCGGGCCACGGGCACGCGCTGCCCGCGTGGGTGCTGCCCGCCTCGGCCGACCACGTGCCGCTCTGGGTCGTGGTCGCCTGCGCCGGGGCCATCGGCCTGGGCACCATGGCGGGCGGTCAGAAGATCATCAAGACCATGGGCACCAAGATCATCCACATCTCGCCCCTGCAGGGCTTCGCGGCCGAGACCGCGGGCGCCGTGACGATCCTCGGCGCGAGCCACCTGGGCGTGCCCGTCTCGACCACGCACGTCATCAACGCGTGCATCATGGGCGTGGGCGCGAGCAAGCGCCTCTCGGCCGTGCGCTGGGGCGTCGCGGGCAACATCGTCGTCGCCTGGGTGCTCACGCTCCCCATGAGCGCGCTCGCGTCGTTCCTCGCCATGCAGGCCCTCGACCTCGCGCTCTGAGCGCGGCGATGATCCCCCCACGATGAGCACCGAGAAGACATCGGCCGAGCGGGCGGCGCGCGAGGGCGCGCGGGGCGCAGCGCTCATCACCCTCGCCAAGATGTGGTTCCTGGCGACGGGCTTCCTCCAGCCCCTGATCCTCACGCGGCTGCTCGGCACGCAGGGCTACGGGCTCTACGCGCTCGCCCTGAGCGCCGTGTCGATCGTGAACAACGTCGTCGTCACGGGCAGCATCCAGTCGATGAGCCGCGCGGTCATCCAGGGCGGCTCGCGCGCGCTGCGCCGCGGGCTGCTCCTGCACGCGGCGCTCGGGGCCGTGCTCGGGGGGGCGCTCGCGCTCGCCGCCGACGCGCTCGGCGTCGAGGTGCTGCACGACGCGCGGCTGCCGTCGCTCCTGCGCATCGGGGCGATCGTGGTGGCCGACTACAGCGTGTACGCGGCGCTCGTGGGGGCGTTCAACGGACGCCACCGCTTCGCCACCCAGGCGGGGCTCGACATCACCTTCTCGACCCTGCGCACGACCCTGGTGCTCGGCCTCGCGGCCACGGGCATGGGCGTCACGGGCGCGGTCTCGGGCTTCGCCATCGCGAGCGCGGTGATCATCGCCGTGGCCCTCTTCGCCGCGCGCCGCGACGTGTTCGGCGCCGAGGGCGACGAGGCGAAGGGCGAGCCGTCGCCCTTCGGGGAGTTCGCGCGGGAGTACGGCGTGTTCTTCGCGCCCGTGCTCGTCTACCAGCTCGCGCTGAACCTGGTGCTCCAGGTCGACGGGCTGCTCTTCAAGGCGCTGGCCTCGCGCGCGGGCATGACGGCCGACGACGCCAACGCGATGGTGGGCATCTACAAGGCCGTGCAGAACTTCGCGTTCCTGCCCTACCAGCTCCTGCTCGCGGTGACCTTCGTGGTGTTCCCCGTGGTGAGCCGCGCGACGCTCGAGGGCGACCGCGAGACCGCGCGCACCTTCGTGGCGAGCGCGCTGCGCTTCAGCGCCATGGCCCTCGGCGCGATGCTCGCGGTGCTCACGGGCCTGCCCCGCGGCGTGCTGCGCCTCGCGTTCAGGCCGCCCTTCGACGACGGCGAGCACGCGCTGCGCATCCTGTCGCTCGGCCAGGGGGCCTTCGCGCTCTCGGTCATCGGCACGACGATCATCCTCGCGGCGGGGCGAACGCGCGCGGCGACGGCCATCATGGCGGCCACCATGGTGGGCGTGGTGACGGGCGACGTGCTCGGGGTGCGGCTCTCGCACGGCGGCCTGTCGTCGCTCGAGGGGCTCGCCGCGGGCACGGCGGGCGGCTGGGCGCTCGGGCTCGCGCTCGTGGGGTGGTACATCCGCAGCGAGTTCGGCGCGTTTCTCAGCGCTTCCACGGCGGCGCGCGTGGCGCTCTCGACGGCCGTCGCGGCGCTCGCGGCGCGCGCGATGCCGCTGCACGGCAAGGTCGGCACCCTCGTCGCTGCGGTGGCGACGGGCGTGGTCTACGTGGCGCTGCTCGCGGCGACGGGCGAGCTCGGTCGCGCGGAGATCGAGCGCGTGAAGCGCATCGCGCGCCGGGGGAAGTGACACACGCATCGGGACTGACGGCCGAGTCGTGGGGTTGTGGGCCGTCGCTCAGCGCCCGACGCGTAGGGCCTGCTGTCGGCGCGGCGCTCCGCCCGGCGCGCCGAAGATTACGAGGGTCTGTGTGTGTGAGGGCGGCGGGTCCTGGCACCTGCTCATGACGAGGAGCGCGTCGTCGTAGGCGTCGCCATCGACGTCACCGACACGCAGGGGGGCCGCATCGTCCCACGCGAACCCCTCGATGCGTCGAGGTTCTCCGAGTGTGCCCGTGGGGGTGCCGGGCACCAGGGCGATGAACGGAACTCCGAAGCGATCGCGCATCCCTACGAGAAGGTCGGCGAGCCCGTCGCCGTTGCGATCGGGAGCCCGCACTGCGGGCTTCGGGTGTGCTCTCCACGACCGCATGTTGCCGTGGAATTCATTCCGCGGCACGAGCGCTCCAGCCCGAACACCCCATGAGCCACCCGAGAAAGGCGCCTCCTGACGAATGCCCGGCCTCACACAGACCCCTCCAACGCACGTCGAGGCGTTGGCACATCGGCGGCCACACGCGCCGCAGTTGAAGGGGTCGGTGATACCAACCGCAGGTCAATCTGGCCGCCTTCGCGGAGCCCCCACCCAACGCTGCCGCGCGCCCCGCCCCCGCGGAGCGAGGGCGTGGCTGAGCGTAGGGAGACGAGGTGATGGGCTGCCCGGGTCTCGCAGGGGCCCTCGCGCTGCGAGGGCCATCACTTCAACGCTCCATGAATCACGCTTCAGCTCGATGTCGGCCGCGTCAGCGCATCGATCACGCGTCGTCGTCGATCTCGATCGAGCGGCGAGAAGCGAGGAATGCGAAGGGGGCCATGGTCGCCCTCGCAGCGCGAGGGCGCCTGCGAGACC
>JBDHVF010000291.1:0-9064 GCA_039809605.1 Polyangiales bacterium
GCGTGGTGGAGCGGGCTGGCGGCGGCAGGCGAGCGTGGCGAGGGCGGCGAGCGCGAGATGGCTGCGGTTCACCGGACGATGATACGCGCCCAGTACTCCTGCGCGGTGGAGTTGCGGAGGAGCACCTGATCGCTCGTGCGGCCCTGGATGGAGCCGCAGCGGGTGAGCCAGAGGCACACGCTGCCGCTCTGCTCGGCGAGGGGACCGTCGGGCGAGAACGAGAGCTGGCAGACGACCTGCGTCGGCGGGCGCCCGAGCCCGTGCGGGATCGCGAAGGTCGTGAGCCCGGTGAAGTGCAGGCGCCCGCTGTCGAAGCCGCCGACGACCCACGCGCCGCTCGGGTCGCGCTCGCCCGCGACGCCCGCGTCGGCGTCGACGGTCACGATGCTCGCGCAGGCGTTCTCCTCGGGGGGCGTGCTGCACGCGACGAGCAGCGCGCAGGCCGCGGCGCTAGAGATGTTCCGCGATGTCGCGCGCATGGTACGTGATGATGATGTCGGCGCCCGCGCGGCGGATCGAGAGCAGCGTCTCCTTGACGGTGCGCGCGAGGTCGAGCCAGCCGTTGGCCGCGGCGGCGTGGAGCATCGCGTACTCGCCCGAGACGTTGTAGGCGGCGACGGGCACGTTCACCGCGTCCTTCATGCGCGCGATCACGTCGAGGTATGCGAGCGCGGGCTTGACCATCACGATGTCGGCGCCCTCGTCGATGTCGAGGGCCACCTCGCGCAGCGCCTCGCGGGCGTTGGCCGGGTCCATCTGGTAGCCCGCGCGGTCGCCGAACTGCGGCGCGCACTCGGCCGCCTCGCGAAAGGGCCCGTAGAACGCGCTGGCGTACTTCACCGCGTACGACATCACGATCACCTCGTCGTGGCCGTCGCCGTCGAGCGCGCGGCGGATGGCGCCCACGCGGCCGTCCATCATGTCGCTCGGGGCGATCACGTCGGCGCCCGCGGCGGCGTACACGAGCGAGATGCGCGCGAGGCGCTCGACGGTGGCGTCGTTGTCGACGTCGACCGTGCCGTCGCGCCGCTTGCGCAGCACGCCGCAGTGGCCGTGCGACGTGTACTCGTCGACGCACACGTCGGCCATCAGCAGGGCGTCGGGCAGCGCGTCCTTGATGGCGCGCGTGGCCGTGGGAACGGGGCCCGACGGGTCCCACGCCCCGGAGCCCTCGTCGTCCTTGCGGTCGGGCAGGCCGAAGAGCAGAAAGCTCCGCACGCCGAGCGACCAGAGGGACTTCGCCTCGGCGACCGCGAGGTCGACCGAGAGCTGCGCGTGGCCGGGCATCGAGCCGATGGGCTTCTTGCGACCGGCGCCGGGCGTGACGAAGAGCGGCGCGACGAGCTGCTCGGGGCGCAGGGTGGTCTCGCGCACCAGCGCGCGGATCGCCGCGTTGCGGCGCAGCCGCCGGGGGCGTTGCGTGGGGAAGGTCATTGAGAAGGGGGCTCCGGGTGTGGGGTGCGGTCGAAGTGGGCGCGCAGCGCGTCGAGCAGGCCCGCGGTGGTGTACTCGGCCGCCTCGACGGCCACCGTGAGCCCGCGGGCGCGCGCGGTCTCCGAGGTCACCGGTCCGATCGTCGCCACGGCGGCGCGCGCGAGGAGCGACGGCGCGTCGGGGCCGAGCGCGTCGCAGAGGTGGGTCACCGTCGACGACGAGGTGAAGGTCACGACGTCGAGGCGGCCGCTCGCGAGCTCGTCGCGCAGCGCGGCGACGTCGCCCGGCGCGGCGGCCACGGTGCGGTACGCGGCCACGACGTCGACCGCGGCGCCCATGGCGGTGAGCGCCTTCGGCAGCGCGTCGCGCGCCACCTCGGCCCGCGCCACGAGCACCCGCGCGCCCGTGATCGACGCGCCGAGGAGCTCGCCGATCGCGCGGGCGACGCCCTCGCCGACGAACTCCTTCGCGACGGCGTCGGGGCGCAGGCCCCGGGCGCGAAGGGCATCTGCGGTGGCGGGGCCGATGGCGGCGACCTTCGCGCGACCGAACGCGCGCGCGTCGAGCCCTCGCGCGTCGAGGGCCGTGAAGAAGCGCTCGACGCCGTTCTGGCTCGTGAACGCGACGGCGGCGTAGCTGCCCGCGGCGAGCGCGTCGAGGGCGCGGGCGAGGGGGCCTCCGTCGGTGGGCCCTTCGAAGCGCAGCACGGGGAACTCCACCGCCGCGGCGCCCTCGTCGGTGAGGGCCTCGACGAAGCCCGCGCTCTGCTCCTTCGCGCGCGTCACGAGCACGCGGCGGCCGAAGAGGGGGCGCGCGTCCCACCAGCGGAGCGCCTCGCGCAGCGCGACGACCTCGCCCACGACCACGAGCGCGGGCGCGCCGAGCCCTTCGGCCTCGCAGAGGTCCGCGATGGAGGCGACGGTGCCCACCACGGTGCGCTGCTCGGGGTGCGTGCCCCACTGGATCACCGCCGCGGGCGTGCGCGGGTCGCGCCCGTTCTCGACGAGCGCGTCCATGTCGTCGGCGAGGCGGTGCAGGCCCATGTAGAAGACCAGCGTCTGCGTGGCGGTGGCGAGGCGCGACCAGTCGTGGGCGCTGCGGGCCTTGGCCGGGTGCTCGGTGGCCGTCACGAACGCGATCGACGACGAGCGCTCGCGGTGGCTGATGGGGATGCCCGCGTAGGCCGTGGCGCCCAGGGCCGCGGTGACGCCCGGCACGACCTCGAAGGGCACGGCGTGCGACGCGAGGAACTCGCACTCCTCGGCGCCGCGGCCGAAGAGGAAGGGGTCGCCGCCCTTGAGCCGCGCGACGCGTCGGCCCTGGCGCGCGCGGTAGAGCAGCATGTGGTTGATCTCGTCCTGCGTGGCCGAGTCGGCGCCCTTGCGCTTGCCCACGTAGAGCATCTCGGCGCCCTCGCGCGCGTGGCGCAGCACCGCCGGGTGCACGAGCGCGTCGTAGAGCACGGTGTCGGCGCGCGCGATGGCCCGCGCCCCGCGGAGCGTGAGCAGCCCCGGGTCACCGGGCCCGACGCCGACGAGCGAGACCATCGCGTGCACGGCGCGGGACTCTAGTCACGGAGCGGGTGCGCGTCGAGTTGACAGTGGCGAGGGGCTCCGCTAGGTGCGGACGCCGTGCGCCCCACGCTTGCCTTGATCGCGCTCCTCACGGCGGGCTCGTGCCGCCAGAACCCTCCGTCCGAGCCCTCGTCGGGCTCCCACCAGGCGGTGCAGCCGGGGCAGGCGCGCGCCGACGCCGCACCGCAGGTGCAGGGGCCCGCGGTGGTGATCCACACGCGAGGGGGCGGCCGCGTGCCGGTGAGCGTCGAGGTCGCGCGCAACGACGCCACGCGCATGCGCGGGCTGATGTTCCGCCGCGACATGGAGGACGGCCACGGGATGATCTTCGTCTTCCGCGAGCCGAACCACCAGACGTTCTGGATGCACAACACGCTCATCCCGCTCGACATGATCTTCATCCGCGCCGACCGGACCATTCTGGGCATCGTGCGCAACGCCACGCCCGAGACCGACGACCCGCGCGACGTGCCCGGCGACTCGCAGTACGTGCTCGAGGTCAACGGCGGCTGGTGCCAGCGCCACAACGTGATGGACGGCGACCGCGTGGACTTCGTCGACGTACCGCCCGCGCTCGACTGACCGCGGGCGCCACCCACAACCCCCAACACCACCTCGTGAAGAAGCCCATGGCGAACATGCGAACCAGGCTGATTGCCCTCGCGCTCCTCCCGGCGTGCAACCTCACGCCGCCGCCCGAGCCGAGCGCGCGCCCGATCGTGCAGCCCGAGCCCCCGCGCGCCGCGCCCGCGCAGGCCGCTCGCGTCGAGCCCGCGCCCACGCCCGCGCCTCCCGCGCCCGAGCCCGCGGCGCCGCGCATGCGCGACGTGACGGTGCAGCCGCGGGTGAGCGAGCCCACGTCGCCCGACCCCCTGCACGGCCACTTCACGCTCGCGCAGGCGACGCGCGAGCTGCCGCCGGGCCGCACGCTCGTGGCCGAGATCGAGACCTCGATGGGCACCTTCAACTGCGAGCTCCTCGCCGACCGCGCGCCCAACACCGTGGCGAACTTCGTGGGCCTCGCGCGCGGCCTGCGCGACTTCTGGGACCCGGTCGCCGGCGCGTGGGCCAGGCGCCCGTTCTACGACGGCTCGGTCTTCCACCGGGTGATCCCCGAGTTCATGATCCAGGGCGGCGACCTCCTGCGCTCGGGCTTCGGGGGCACGGGCTACGAGTTCGCCGACGAGAACGTGCAGGGCCACGACGCGCCCGGCCTGCTCTGCATGGCGAACCACGGTCCCAACACCAACGGCGGGCAGTTTTTCATCACCGAGGTGGCCAAGCCCCACCTCGACGGCAGCTACTCGATCTTCGGCCGCTGCACCCCGACCGACCTGGTGAACCGCATCGCGCGGGTGCCGCGCAACGAGCGCGACACGCCCTACGAGCCCGTCGAGATCCGCCACGTGCGCATCACCCGCCGGTAGCCACGCAACCTTTCGCCCCGCGCGGCCGATGACCCGCGCATGGAGCAGCACCGCACCCACCACCGCGCCGTCGCACTGGTCCTCGCCGTCGCGGCCGTCGTCGGCCTCTCGCGCGCCGCGCCCCCGGCGCCGGTCACCATCCCCGAAGCGCTCACGCCGCCGCCCGACGCGGGCCCTCTGCGCGTCGACCCTCGCACGGCGAGCGCGCGCGAGCTCGAGTCGCTGCCGGGCGTCGGACCCTCGATCGCGCGGCGCATCGTGGAGGCGCGGGCGAGGGGCGTGGAGTTCCGACGCCCCGAGGACCTCGGGCGCGTGCGGGGCATCGGCCCTCGCACGGTGGAGCGCCTCGCGCCGCACCTCGATTTCTCGGGGCCTACAGGTCGAAGAGCAGCATCGCCCCCGCGGTGACCGTGAAGAGGTCGGCCGCGCGGTCGCGATCGAGGAAGGGGAACGCATACGCGGCCTGCACGTCGAGCGCGACGGTGCGCTTGACGAGCCAGGTGGCGCCGACGCGGGCCTCGGCCGAGGGGCTCCACCACGAGGCGCCTGGGGCGAAGAACCCGTCGGCGCGCGCGCCGAGCCCGAGGTACGGCACGATGCGCAGGTAGTCGAACGCGTAGATCACGCCCGCCGAGAGGGCCGCGCCGTGCCTCGGCGAGTTGCGCGCGAGGTCGGGGAAGGCGAGCGTCCACCCGGCGTTCGCGTAGAGGCTGAACGCGTCGTTGAGGCCCCACGTGGCGCCGAGGTCGACGGCGGCGCCCGCGCCCCCGTGCGTGCCCGACGAGTACGAGAACCCCGGGCGCAGCGTGAGCTGGAGCTGGCGCTCGACCGCGCGGGCCGCGGGCGTTGCGAGGGCCGCCGCGAGGGCCGTGGCGAGGCTCACCGTGAGGGGGCGCATGCGCGCGGGGCATAGCACGAAGCGCGGGCCGAGAATGCGTTGGTTGACTCGATGGTTGGGCTGTGTAGAGTCGCGGCCCCCGCGCGTTCTACCGATCGCGCGGGCGCGACGAGAGGAAGAGACCACCGTGGCTGGCGAGAACGAGCGAGAGCACGACGAGGACGAGGAGCGCGACGAGGACGAGGGCGAAGAGGGCGCGCAGGCGCCGGCGCCCTCGGAGGAGGCGCCCGACGTCAACGCCCCGCGCAACCGCGCCGAGCGCCGCGCGATGGCGAAGGCCGCACGCCGCGGTCGCTCGGTGCAGCTCGGCGACGCCGACGCCGCGGCCGCCGAGGGGGCCGAGGGGGCGGGCGACGCGCTGATCGGGCCGAACACGTCGATCGGCGGCGAGACGCCGAAGATCGAAGACGTCGTCGGCGCGCGCAGGCCGAAGGTCCCGCCGCGGACGATCTCGAAGGGCACGGGCAACGCCGAGGGCGTGCCCGAGTGGGCGCTGCGCGCGGGCGACTGGTTCACGAAGAACCGCACGAACGTGGTGACGGCCCTGCTCGCGGCGCTGGTGCTCAGCGGCGGCTTCTTCGGCTGGCGCGCGTACACGACCTCGCGCGAGGCGCGGGCGTCGGGCGCGTACGCCGACGCGCTGCAGACCGAGTTCGCGCTCATCACGCCCGAGGAGCCCGGCGCCGACGATCCGCGCCGCGACCTGCCGCACTACCGCACGTTCGAAGACCGCGAGCGCGCGGCGCTGCAGAAGCTGCGGCGCGCCGAGCAGGCCAACCCCTCGGCGCAGGTCACGCCGCTCGTGCGGCTCACCGAGGCGAGCACGCTCTACCAGCTCGGTCGCTACGCCGAGGCGAAGCAGCTCTACCAGGCGATCCTGGGCCACGACCTCGCGGGCCTCGAGGGCCGCGCGGTCGAGGGCCTCGCGTTCGCGCTCGAGAGCCTCGGCGACCTCGACGGCGCGATGGCGCGCTATCGGGAGCTCCAGAACGTTCAGGGCGGCGCGTACCGCGACCAGGCGCAGTACTACCAGGCGCGGCTGCTCGTGCGGCGCAACGACAACGCGCGCGCGAAGGACCTTCTCCACGGCGTGATCGAGCGCCTGGGCCACCCCGCGGCGAGCGACCCGACGGCGGCGTTCCAGAGCACGCTGCGCGAGCAGTCGCTGGCGCTGCTGCGCGACATCGACCCGTCGGACCCCGCGGTGGTGCAGGCCGACCGTCAGCGCGAGGCGGCGGGCGGAGGCGAGGCGCACGGCCACGGGCCGGGCGGGGCCGATGCGCTCCAGGGCCTGCCGCCCGAGCTCCGTCAGCAGCTCGAGAAGGCCTTGCGTGAGCGCGGCGCCCCCGGCGGGCGCTGAGAGGGCGCCGACCGTGTCTCGACCTCTCGTGGCGGTGGCGCTGCTCCTGGCGGCCTCGTCGGGCGGCTGCTCGTCGGTCTCGCTCGGCAGCCGCACGCGCTGGGAGTCGAGCGGCGTCGAGCCTCCGCACGTTCGCGCGCTCGCCGAGCTGCGCTGGCGCCTCCCGCTGGTGACGCTGACCGACCTCGACGCGCGCTCCCGCTCCCGCGCGCGCCCCGCGTACGACCCCGCGCGAGGGGTGCTCTACGTGGGCGGCCTCGACCGCGGCGTGCACGCGATCCGCGCGCGCGACGGCGCGGTGCTGTGGCGCTTCCAGACGCTGGGCCCCGTCGAGGGGACGCCCACGCTCGACCGGGGGACGCTCTACATCGGCTCGACCGACGGCGCGCTCTACGCGCTCGACGCGCGCACCGGCCAGATGCGCTGGCGCTTCGCGACGGTGGCCGAGATCATCCACGCCCCCGTGGTGACGGGCGATTCCGTCTACTGCGTGAACGCCGACGACACGGTGTTCGCCGTCGACCGCGCCACGGGGGAGTCCCGCTGGCGCTACCACCGCGAGCCCCCGGGCGGCATCACGGGCGGCGGCCACGCGGGTCTGCTCTACGACGGGCACCGGCTCTACACGGGCTTCTCCGACGGCCGCGCGGTCGCGCTCCACCCCAGCGACGGCACGCCCGCGTGGGAGCGCGACACCAGCGCCGACAGCGAGGCCGCCGAGGGCGCCAACGAGGCGCACCGCACGATCGACGTCGACACGACGCCGGTGCTGGTCGACGGAAACCTCTTCGTGGCCTCGTACACCGCCGGCCTCTACGCGCTCGACCCCGAGGGCGGCGGCGTCCGCTGGCGCGTCGAGCGCCTGCTCAACGTCTCGTCGCTCGCCGACGACGGCCGTTATGTCTACGCCACGTCGGCCAGCCTGGGCCTCGTGAAGGTCTCGGCCGCCGACGGGGAGGTGGCCTGGATGCGTGACCTGGGCTCGCGTGCCATGCAGCAACCCGTGGCGAGGGGCGGGCGCCTGTACGTGCCCTCGGCCGACGCCTCGCTCTGGGTGCTGCGCACCGACGACGGCGAAGCGATCACCGGCCTCGGCCCCGAAGGCGTCAGCGCGGCGCCGCTCGTCACCGACAGCCACGTCTTCTTCGAGACCAACCGCGGCGTGGTCTACGCCTGGCGGTTCTTCACGAACGACCCGTCGTAGTCGACGGCAACCACCGACAATCACAGCACGAGGGGGACCGCCGCCGCGGCCCGCGGGATCGCCGCGCCACGGCGCCAATGGTGGGCCGGCGCCCTCCTGCGCCCCCAGGTAGATCACTTCGCATAAGATACATTCTGTCTACTCAGCGAACGGACCGGATTTCCCCGGAGCGTTTCCCCGGCCCTGGTGCCGGCTCCCGGCCCGCCCGAGGTCCAGCGTCGCCCCCACTCGACGCTGAATCCCGGCCGCAACGCCCGCTCCCGCCCGCCGTTCCGCGCCAGACGACGGGGGGCGAACGCGCGACGCGCGCCGGCCGGCCAGGCCTGTGACCGACGCTCAGGAGCGCGCGACAAGCTCCACCCGCCTGCCACGCACCGGGGACAGTCCTTGGCGCCTCGAGCCGGACGCCGAGGGCCTGACGAGCGGACGTCTCGGTTCGTGATCTCGCGTCGACGGTCTCGACGCACCCTCGAACCGCCGCCAATTCGCGCTGATTTGCTGCGATCACGCATACAGACCGAACGGTCTGTCATGCACCAAACCGACCATACGGCGCAACAACAGCCGTCCCAGCCGCTTTCAGACCATTGGGTCGGTAGTTTACCGAACGGTCCACCGGCTGTGGGTGCCCCCGTGGAGCACCGCTCCCGCACCCCGCGCGGAGGCTACGAAATCAGTGATTCGGTCAACACGATGCCGACCCGTCCGTCGGCGGACATGACGAAGCCTCCGGTCCCCCGGATTGCTTCCCCTGCTCCGCCCCCGCGGAATCTCAGGCGTCTGTGCGGTTGCTGCGCGAGGCGCGCTTCGACTCGGTGGCGAGCTGGCCGCAGGCCGCGCCGATGTCCTTGCCGCCACTGTACCGCCGCACCACGGGCACCCCGAGGCGGGCCAGCGCGTCGTGGAACGAGGCCCGCTCCTCCTCGGTGGGCGGGCGGTAGGGCATCCCTTCGACGGGGTTCCACTCGATGAGCGAGAGGCGGGCGGGCATCTCTCGCAGCAGCTCCGCGATCGCCTCGGCCTCGTCGTCGCCCGTGTTCACCCCGCCCATCAGGGCGTAGGCCAGCATCACCAGGTGGCCCGAGCGCTCGTAGAACGCCCTCGCCGCCCGGATGACCTCGCGGATCGGGTACCGCCCCTCCATGGGCACCAGCGTGCGACGCACCG
>JBDHVF010000292.1:0-9003 GCA_039809605.1 Polyangiales bacterium
CCCCCGCGCGCGCCACCGAGGCCGGCACGCACGCGATGTCGTGGCCGCAGCGGCCGGGCTTCGGGCTGCTCGGCGCGCTCTTCGTGCTCGGCCTCGCGTACTCGCGCGACGAGCGAGGGTGACGCTACGGCGCGCCGCGGTCGTCGCCGAGCGCGGGCAGCAGCCGGGCCTCGACCTGCGCGACGTAGTCCGCGAGGCCCGCGCGGGCGCCGCGCGCGGTGAGCACGTCGAGGGGCGTGTCGAGCCAGCACGATCGCACCCGCTCGCCGGCCGCGTGCAGCGCGCCGTCGTCGCCGAGCAGCGCGCGCGCGACCCGCTTGGCGTCGCGCCGGTCGCCCGTGAGGTCCGACATGAGCCGCTCGGGCTCCTCGGTGGGGTCGAAGCCGAGCTCGCGCCGCACCGCGCGCAGCCGCGCCTGCTCCGAGGCGTTGCGCGCGACGAAGCCCGCCACCACCCAGGCCTCGGCCTCGCGGCAGATGTCCGCGGTGAGCACCGCGAGGTCCTCGTTCGCGAGCGCGGCGCCCGCGGCCCGCGAGAGCGCCGGGGCGGTCTCGCCGTCGGTGTCTCCCGCGATCACCACGAGGTCGGGCCGTGGAGCCAGTGACGCGGCCAGGCGCACGCTCTTGTACGCGAGGCCCGCGGTGCCCCGCGGCGCCAGCAGTCGCCCCGTCTCGCGCACCCGGAAGTGCCCGCGAATACCCCGCGCCTCGGCCTCGCGCTCGACGCTCCCCCGGTCGGCCCACCACGCGCCGGGCCGCAGCGACACCCACGACCGCTGCGTGTCGCGAAGCTCCGGGGACCACAGCGCGCGCAGCCACTCGGCGCGCGCCCGCTCGTGCACCACCCGGTCGCACAGGTCGCGCGCGAGGGTGGCGGACAGCGCGTCCTCCGCGCAGAGAAGAAAGCGCCTCGACATCGCGCCGCAGCGTGACACGCCCGCGGCCCTCGCGCGCGGACACCGTCGCCCGACGCTTCGATCGGACCCCGGTCAAGTTCAGGGCATTCCCATCACGCGTCGGGAGATCTCCGAACCCGAGAACCTGCGATGCAATTTCGTATTCCGAGGGCGTTGGTGATCTGTAACCTCGGTTGCGGGTCATCGGCCGCGTGGCATCTCGCCGCGCGACTCCGACGATGCGTCCCCATGGAGGTTACGAATGGTCTGGCATCGCAGATGGGTCACGCCTGCGTTCCTCGCGCTGACGGCGGTCGTCGGCTGCGACGACGCGCCCGATCCGTCGTCGGCCCGTCAGCCGGCGATCCGCGACGGGGCGCACGGGGGAGCGTCAGGGTTCTACTTCCTGCCTCCGCTGGTGCCCGAGCCCTCGGCGCGCGGCAACGACCGCGCGGTGCTGCCGGTGGTGGCGATCGATCCCCTCGACGCGGCGGGCCTCCCGACGACGCCGCGGCTCGCCGAGTACTCGACCGCCACGGGAACGGGCGGCGAGACGGTGCACGACTCCGCCTCGCACTTCCAGGTCGACTGGCACATCCCGACGACCTCGCTCGTGCCCGATCGCACGTACCGCATCCGCGTGTTCGTGCCGTCGCGCGAGGTCACCGCCTCGGGCGTTCGCGTCGACCCGCAGGGGCGCGAGCTCGGCTGGGCCGACGTGGTCATCGACCGCAACGGCAACCCGCAGCTCAACGACGCCGCGGGGGCCGTGCAGGTCAGCCGCACGCGCACGCTGCCGATCAAGTTTCGCATCGTGCCCGGCGCGCTCGACCCCGACGGCGACGGGCGCAACGACTACGACGACAACTGCCCGACGCGCTCGAACGCCGACCAGCTCGACACCGACGGCGACGGCGTGGGCGACGCGTGCGAGTGCGTGCGGGTGACCTGCCCCGGCGGCGTGTGCACCGAGCAGGGGCCCGTGGTCTGCGCCGCGCGCGACCAGTGTCACGTCGCGGGCGTCTGCCAGCCCGCCACGGGCGCGTGCACCGACCCCGACGCGCCCGACGAGACCGCGTGTGACGACGGCAACGCCTGCACCCGCAGCGACGCGTGCCGCGCGGGCGCGTGCGTCGGCAGCGACCCCGTGGTCTGTACCGCGAGCGACCAGTGTCACGTCGCGGGCGCGTGCGACCCGTCGTCGGGCGCGTGCTCGAACCCCGCCGCCCCCGACGAGACCGCGTGTGACGACGGCAACGCCTGCACGCGCGCCGACCGCTGCGCCTCGGGCGCGTGCGTGGGCAGCGACCCCGTGGTCTGCGCCGCGAGCGACCAGTGTCACGTCGCGGGCGCGTGCGACCCGTCGTCGGGCGCGTGCTCGAACCCCAGCGCCCCCGACGGCACGACCTGCGACGACGGCGACACGGGCACCGACCTCTCGTCGTGCCGCGCGGGCGGGTGCGAGGGCACGCTCGCCTCGCAGCCCGTGGGCGACGTGAGCTTCGGGCCCGACACCTCCGTGGCGACGCGCGCGGTCGACGACGACCCCCTCTCGTACCTCGCGCTCGGCCCCGGCGGCATGGAGTGCATCGACACGTCCGACCCGGCCAGCCCCCGCCGCGTGGGCGGGTGGACCCCGCCCTTCAGCGCCAACTGCACCGACATCACCAAGGTCGGCGACCTCGTCTACCTCGCGTGCGGCGAGGCGGGCATGGTGTGCCTCGACGTCTCCGACCCGGCGAACCCGACGTACCTCTACCGCTTCACGCTCCCCGAGGGCGACGCGGTGACCTGCGCGTACCTCGACAACGCGCTCTACGTGGGCGCGGGCAACGAGGTCTTCATCTACGACATCACCGACCCCCGCAGCGTGCCCTCGCGCCGGGGCACGCTCGGCGCGGGCTCGGCCACCCCCGTGGTGCGCGTCTACGTCGACGGACGCCGCGTCTATTGCCTCTACACCTCGGGGCGCCTCGTGGCCTCGAGCGCGGGCGGCGGCGGCGGCGCGTTCTCTCCGACGGTCGTGGGCGCGTGGTCGGGCCCCGCCGACGCGACCGACCTCGCCGTGCAGGGCGGCATCGCGTACTGCACCTACAACGGCGCGGGCCTTCGCATCGTCAACCTCCGCGACCCCGGCGCGCCGGAGCTCCTCTGGACCGACGGCGGATCGCCCGCGCTCGGCGTGGCCGTTCGCGGCACCACGCTCGCGTGCATCTACGGCAACCGCCGCTACCGCACGTGTTCGGTGGCCAACCCGCGGTCGCCGGTGTTCCTCACCGACAGCTTCGCGGCCACCGTGCCCACGCTCGTGGCGATCACCCGCCGCGGCTACGCGTGGTGCGGCTACGGGCGCCGCGCGTCGCTGCTCGACGTGCCCCCGTACGTGGCGGCCTCGTCGCCCTGCGACGGACGCGCGGGCCACTGCGGCGAGGGCAACGTGAGCGTGTTCTTCTCGCAGGCCCTCGACCCCTCGACCGTGAACGACACCTCGGTGCGCGTGCTCGCCGGAGCCTCTCCCGCGAGCGGCGCGGTGAGCCTCTCGGGCGCCGTGGCGGCCTTCGCGCCGTCGCCCGCGCTGCCCGAAGGGTCGTACGCCATCGCCGTGTCGCCCACGATCCGCAGCGCGCGCGGCACCCGCTTCGCGCCGCCGTCGGGCTGGCGCTCGACCTTCCGCGTGACGCCCGTGTGCACGCGCTTCGAGGGCGTGCCGTCGTCGGTGACCTCGGGCGCGTCGGGGAGCTTCTCGTGGCGCATCCGCGGCGGCGCCTCGGTGAGCGCCACGGGCATGCTCGTGAGCACCACGCCCGACCCCGTGTTCGACCCGCAGGAGGTCACCGCCAACCTCTCGGGCGCGCCGGGCCTCTTCACCCAGAGCTGGACGGCCCCCGCGGTCGATCGTTCGGCCACGTACTACTTCGTCGCCGACGCCAACGTCGACGGCGCCACCTACCACAGCGCCGTCGCCGCGGTGACCGTGAACCCCGCGCCCGCCCCCTCGATCGAGTGGACCGCGCGCCCCGCCTCGGGCTTCGCGGGCGCCACCGCGGCGCTCGGGTGGTCGGTCGCCAACGTCACCGACGTGACGCAGACCTTCGTGCGCTGGGGCACGTCGCCGTCGCCCGCGTACGCGCCCTCGTCGTCGCAGACGATGCCTCGCGCCGCCGCGGGGCCGTCGTCGTTCATGGACTCGATCGCGCTGCCGGCGGTGATGGCGCCGACCACGTACTACGCCGCGGTGATCGCGGTGGTGAACGGCGGCTCGCGCACGGTCGTGTCGCCCGCGGTGCGCTTCTCGGTGTCGCCCGCGTGCGCGGCGGGCACGGCCGACTGCGACGGCGACGTCGCCAACGGCTGCGAGACGAACACCGCCACGTCGGCGACGAGCTGCGGGCGCTGCGGCAACGCGTGTGCGCCGGGGCAGGCGTGCGTCGCGGGCGCGTGCGTGAGCTCCGCGCCGATGCCGCAGATCATCGCGACGGGCGAGGGCGGCCCCATCGGCATCACGGCCGACGGGGTCAACGTGTTCTGGAGCAACCGAGACTCGGGGCAGATCGTTCGCGCCGCGCCCGACGGGAGCGCCCGCACGGTGCTCACCAGCGGGCAGACCGCGACCCTCTCGCTCATGGACTCCGACCGCGCCGACGTGTACTGGACCGCGTTCGGCGCGGGCACCGTCTACGCGACGCCCAAGGCGGGCGGGGCCGTGCGCGTCGTGGCGACGGCCGCGGGCGCTTCGGGCATGGTGGTCTGGGGCGGGTACGTCTACTTCGGCAACTTCGGCGCCGGGGTCGTCTACCGCGCGCCGGCCTCGGGCGGCGCGGCCACGGTGGTGCAGTCGGGGCTCCCGGGGCGCCTGAGCGTCGCGGCCACCGACGGCACCTCGCTCTACCTCGCGAGCGCGGACACCAACAGCATCTACCGCATGCCGATCGGCGGCGGCGCGCTGACCACCCTCGCCACGGGCCAGAGCTACCCCGTGGGGATCGCGCTCGACCAGCAGTACCTCTACTGGGGCAACGCGGGCAGCGGCGCCGTGATGCGTATGCCCCTCGCGGGCGGCGCGCCCACGGCGATCGTGACGGGGCTCGGCATGCCCGACGGCGTCGCCGCGGACGACCGCTACGTCTACTGGGCGGACTACACCGCCGGGCGCATCGGCCGCATCGCGAAGCCCGCGATGGTGTGCCGCGTCGGCCGCGGCGACTGCGACGGCGACGCGGCCAACGGGTGCGAGGTCGAGCTCGCCGCGGGGCAGACCTGCGCCGGCGGCGCCGTGACCTGCGCGTCGAACCGCCACGACTGCGACGGCGACGCGAGCAACGGGTGCGAGAGCGCCGCGTGGTGCGCGCCCTACCGCGTGGCCACGCTCCCCGGCGCGACGCGCGCCGACGACCTCGCGAGCGACGGCACGAACCTCTACACCACCGACCTCTTCCTGGCGCGCACCTACCGCGTGAGCGCGTCGGCGGTCGGCGCGACGGCCACGGCCTTCTGGTCGGGCGGCTCGGGCGGCACCCCCTTCGCGGTGCGCGTGAGCGGCGACTACCTCTACTGGTCGGCGTTCGGCACGGGCGGGCTCTACCGCGGCCGCCTCGACGGCACCGGCGGCGTCACCGCGGTGCGCTCGGGCCTGCCCTCGATCGGCGGCTTCGAGATCGTCGGCGACGACGTGTGGTGGACCAACTACTCGACGTCCGCGACGGCGACGCTCAGCCGATCGCCGCTCGCGGGCGGCGCGATCACCGCGGTGGGCACGGCCGCGACGAGCGCGTGGGCCAACGGCCTCTTGCGCGACAGCCGCGACGGGAGCTGGCTCCTCGCGGGCCAGTCGACGCAGTACATCTGGCGCATCCCCGCGGCCGGCGGCGCGGCGACGCCTGCGTACGACCTCGGCACCGGGCGCCACGGGGCGCAGCTCGCGCAGGACGACCAGTACATCTACACCGGCACGCTCGCGGCCGCGGGGGGGCAGATCCTTCGCATCGACCGCGCGACGGGCGCGGTCGAGGTGATCGCGAGCGGTCAGAACTCGCCCTTCGGCATCTACGTCGACGCCACGCGCATCTACTGGACGCGCTACGGCGAGGCGAGCATCTGGGCCGTGCGCCGGTAGTCACGGCACCTCGTCGACGACCTCCACCACCCGCTCGTCGCTCCCCACCGGCACCCGCAGCGTGACCGGGTCGGGCCGCTCGACCCGCACGCCGAAGCGAAATCGCCGCCCCACCACGTCGGGCGGGCGCACCCCGTCGGCCATGATCACCAGCTCCCCGGCGCTCGATTCGTAGGTGTCGCCCACGAGGATCAGGCCCCGCCGCTCCTGCCGTCGCACGGTCTCGTTCGCGAGGTTCACGGGCGCGCCGCCGCCTTCGGGCACCAGCGAGAACGTGAGGTACACGTCGGGCGCGATCCCGCGCAGCCGCACGCGGCCGTAGACGTGCCATCCGCCCTGCGGCCCGTGCACCAGCTCCACGCGACCGCCCGCGCGAGGGAGCGCCGTGAAGGAGTCCATGCCCGTGCCGAGCTCGACCGCGCCGGGCGCCGTCACCACGTCGACGACCGTCGCGTCGCTCGCGTCGCTCGCGTCGCCCCCATCGCTCGCGTCGCTCCCATCGCTCCCATCGCTCGCGTCGCCCGCGTCGCGTCGCGCGTCGAGGGCGGCGTCGAGGCCCGTGAGGGGAGCGACGCTCGACTCGCCGCCGCAGCCCCACGCGAGGAGCACCGGCAGCATCACCACGGCACGGACGGTCATCGAGCGCTTCGCTCCTTCGGTGGCGACCGGCGGGCCGCGGCCCGCGCCACCGGTGCCGCGGAGTGTATCCGCCCCTCGCGCCGTCGGCGAACCGCGCCGGGGCCTCACCTTGCTCGCCGGGCGCATCCGCGCGAGAGTCGCGCGACGTATCCCGCCACCGTACGAGGAACGGCCACCCCATGGGACTCTTCGAAGTGAACGCCACGCTGGGCGCGACGCAGGCGACCTCTCAGTCCGGCGCGGCGCCGTCGCCGTCACAGCCCGCGGCCGCGACGCGGAGCTACACGGTGCTGCCGCGCGTCGAGGTCACGGGCGAGGGGAGCGCGCGCATGGTCACGCCCTCGCGGCCCCGCTACGAGACCGTGAAGCGCCTGGGCGAGGGGGCCTTCGGCGAGGTGGCGCTCGCGCACGACAACGACATCGAGCGCAGGGTCGCCGTCAAGCGCATCAAGGCCAGCGCGCTCGACGAAGACACCATCCTGCGCTTCGTGAGCGAGGTGCAGTCGGTGGGGCGCCTCGAGCACCCGGGGATCGTCCCCATCCACGACGTGGGCATCGACGAGCACGGCTACTTCTTCGTGATGAAGTTCGTCGACGGCGAGACGCTCGAGTCGATCGTCGACAAGCTGCGCAGGGGCGACCCCTCGTACCTCTCGCGGTACACCATGGAGGCGCGCGCGCAGCTCTTCCTCCAGCTCTGCCGCGCGGTGCAGTTCGCCCACTCGCGCGGGTACATCCACCGAGACATCAAGCCCGCCAACGTGATGGTCGGCGCCTACGGCGAGGTGGTGCTCATGGACTGGGGCCTCGCCAAGAGGATCAGCGAGACGGGCGCCCACGAGGAGGTGTACGCCCGCCGCCCGAGCGGCCAGGACGAGTTCGGCACCATGCTCGGCTACGCCATCGGCACGCCCGCGTACATGGCGCCCGAGCAGGCGCGCGGCGAGCACGACCGCACCGACGGGCGCAGCGACATCTACTCGCTCTGCGCGGTCTTCTACGAGCTCCTCACGCTGCACCACTACCTCACGCCCAAGCGCTCGGCGCAGGAACTCCTCGAGGCCGTGAAGACCGAGGAGCCCATCGGCCCCATCGCGATGCACCACCGCTACCAGGTCTCGCCCGAGCTCGCGTGGATCGTCACGCCCGGCCTCGCGAAGGACCCCGCGGGGCGCTACCAGTCGGTCGGCGAGCTCTGCGCGAGGCTCCAGGCCGCGCTCGAAGGCAAAGGGGCCGTGCAGTGCCCGTGCACGGGCTTGAAGCGCGCCGGCGGCGAGTGGAACGACTTCATCGACCGCCACCCCCTGCTCGCGCTCGCGGTCGCGCTCGCGGTGGTGGCCTTCTCGGTGACGGGCGTGGCCTCGACGCTCTGGGCCCTCGCGGGCTGAGCGCGTGACGCGTCGCGCCGCCGCGCCGCGTTGACGATTTTCTCCCCCGCGGCGCTGGCGCCTGCGAGGGGAGTTCCACTAGGTTCGCGCGCCATGATCCTGCGCAAGCTCAGGGACGCGGCGCTCGACTGGACGGCGACCGCCGCGTCGATCTCCGGCGTGCTCTCGTCGCTCGTGGCCTTCGACGCGATCCAGCGCGTGACCATCCGGCGCGGCACGGTCCCGCACCAGCGCTCGGTGAGCGCGATGGCGTGGGCGACCAACCGCGCGTTCCGCCTCACGGGCGGGTTCACCTCGGCCGAGGGCCTGCACCACGCGGCGCCCGGCAGGCCCTACATCATCGTGTCGAACCACCAGTCGATGTTCGACATCTCGATGATCTCCGAGTACCTCGCGCACCTGCAGCCCCGCTACGTCTCCAAGCGCGAGAACGCGCGGTACATCCCCGGCGTGTCGTACAACCTCAAGCACGGCGGCTCGGCGCTCATCGACCGCGGCAACCCGAGCCAGGCCCACGAGGCCATCGGCACCGTCGCGAAGCGCATGCTCGCCGAGGGCTGGAGCGTGGTGATCTTCCCCGAGGGCACGCGCTCGCGCGACGGGCGCATGAAGCCCTTTCGCGAGGGCGGGCTGCGCACGCTCCTGCAGAACGCGCCCGGCGTCGAGGTGCTGCCCGTGACCACCAGCGGCGGCTGGGAGGTCTTCAAGCGCGACCTCAAGCCCGTGGTGCGCAACGTCGAGATGCACCTCACCGTGCACCCGCCCGTCGCCCCGCCGCCCCACGTCGCCGACGACGCCGACGCGCTCAAGGCCTTCCTCCAGCGCCTCCACGACATCATCCGCGGCGGCCTCCCCGACGCGGGCGGCGGCGGAATGCTCCCGCAGGGGGCGTAGTGGGGCCCTCCCCCCGTCCCCCTCCCGCGGGAGCGGGAGGGGGTGCCTGGGAGTAGCCTGCATACCCTCACCCC
>JBDHVF010000293.1:0-8999 GCA_039809605.1 Polyangiales bacterium
ACACCAGCGTCGCTTCGCTCCGCCCCGGAGCGTTCACGATGCCCGATCTTGTTGTTCATGATGGCCGGAATGCGCAGAGGCAAAGAGCGACGGTGACAGCGAAGTTCCAGACGGGAGATCGGGTTCGCACCGCATCGAGCCCACAGCCGATGACGGTGCTGGCGGTCCAACTCGAACAGGTGGTCCAGGCGGCGCAGGTCCGCGCGTGGTCGGCCGATCACACACCGCCGCCGCCCAGGCCGCCGAAGCGCGTACCGCTTTCGGAGCCGGTCTACACGTGCACGTGGGTCGACCCGACGGGGGCCAAAAGGAGCGCTCGCTTCGCGGAGAGCAAGCTCTCGCTGACGCCCTGACGTCGTGACGATCACAGCGTCGTCACATCACGGCGCCATCGCCGCTTCGCGGTGGCACGATGTCTCCTAGCCGAACAGCCCCGTCTCGGAGTAGGTGCTCTGGCACGCGTAGGTCGCGCTCCGGCCGCAGCCCGTCGCGTGGTAGGCGTTGCCTGGGAGCTCTGTGACGGTGACCTCGTCGGGCGTGCACTGGAAGTCGACCGTTGCGCGCTCGCGCACTGTGCCCGCCATCGTGGCGCAGCCCGTCAGTGACGCGAAGAGCACGGCGAGCCATGCGTATCGAAGGGTTCCGTCAGCGCGGGAAGCAGACACGGATGCCGTCCCTTCTCGCCGCGCAGGTCCACGTCCCCGTCGTGCGCGTGATCGCGTTGCAGTAGGCGTCGGAGGTGCACACGGGCGCGCAGAACGACGTGCCCGCGGTGGTCGTCGAGCAGAGCGTCTGCGCCCCGTCGGAGGCCGGGGCGCAGCACTGCGCGCCACCGACCACGCACGTGTTGAACGCGAGCAGCGTGCATGTCGGCGTCGTCCCGCCGACGCACACGCCCGCGATGCACGACTGGCCGATCGAGCACGCGGGCGTGCAGCCCGAGTCGTTGACGCACGTGCCGCTGACGCACGTCTGTCCGAGCGTGCACGGCGGCGAGCAGAACGACGACGTCGAGCCGCCGAGGCACACGCCCGACGAGCAGTAGCGCCCGGCGCCGCAGGAGCCGCACGACGCGCCATAGTCGTCGACGCCGCAGTACCACCCGAGCTCGGCGCAACTGCGCCGCGTCGCGACGTGGTCGCTGCACGCCACGACCGTGGCCACCACGAAAACCAAACCGAGTCCCCTCATGTCGTCCTCCCTTCGTCGGATCGCTCGCGGGGAGCGATGCGTAGCCTGCCGCTCACAGGCAGTAGGCGTAGGTCCCCCTGATGTCGCGACGGCACGTCAGGCCCGTGTCGCACGCCCCCTCGCGCGAACACACCATCGCGCAGTAGGGGGCTCCCTGCCGGACGCAGACGGCGGTCCCGACGCCGCCCGACATCACGGGTTGTGGGCAGTCGGACGTGGCGTTGCACGCGGGCGTGCAGACGCGCGCGGTCTCGCCGGGCCACACGGGGATGCACTGCATCCGGGGTCCGCACTCGGCGTTGGATGTGCACGGGTGGTAGGCGGCGGTCGCAGGGCACGTGAGGCCGCCGACGGTCTCGCACGTCGCGGGGCGCCCGAGTGGCAGGCACGCTTTCACGCCGTCGCAGTTGCGTGTGAGGCACTGCCCCGACACGCAGTCGGCGTTGGTGGTGCACGGGCGGCACGCCGTCGAGCCGGGGCAGTCGGTCGGCTGGCAGGCCCACCCGCTCCCGCAGGCGCCCGACGCGGGGCCGGTGCATGACGCGTTGACGGCCACACAGCGGTTCGTCGCGCCGCACCACCCGCACCCCGCGAGGGGCGTGCACGCGGCACAGCTCGTCGCCGAAGCGCAGGGGTCCGAACTCGTCGTGACGCACGTGCCCCTGTCGCACGACTGCCCGCTCGGGCACGGCCCTGTCGGGTTCGCCGCGCTGCACGCGGCGGGTGGCGCCGAGCGGCACAGACCCCCGCTGCACGACTGCCCAGGCGAGCACGCGTTGCCGCAGAAGCCGCAGTTGGCCGTGTCCGTCTCCACGCTGCGGCAGACGCCGTTGCACGCGGCCTGCTCCGCGCCGCACGTCACGCCGCACGAACCGCCCGTGCACGGCGACGGGTCCGGCCCGCACGCCATGAGCGCGACGCACACGAGCGTCGCGAGCAATCGCAGTGAACCCCTCATCGTGACCACCCTTTCGCCTCGCGAGCCACGAGCGAGGCGGTGGCCATTTAGAACGCTAGCGATCTGGCTCGCAAGCTCAGAACGACGCAGCGGTCCTTCGTGCGCCGCCGCAACACGGCCCGTGAGGAGCTCTACGAACGCCCGGCGTATCATGGGCTGCTCGAACGCATCGGGGCGAACGTGCGGCGGCTGCGCGAGGCGAAGGGCTGGTCGCAGGAGGAGGCCGCGTTCCAATGCGGCGACATGGCGTCGCCGCTCTTGCGCCGCATCGAGCTCGCTGCGACCAACGTCACCGCGCTCACGCTCGCGCGGATCGCCGAGGGCCTCGGCGTCGACGCCTCGGAGTTGCTCGCGCCCATCGCCACGCCATTGGCGAAGCGTGGGCGTGGGCGACCGAAGAAGGCGGCGCAGGGCACCCACGAGGGGAAGGCCGAAGCCTCCGCGGTGGAGCGCGAGCCGCCTCGCTCGCCGAAGCAATCGTCTCGCCGCGGGACGTGAACGGCCTCACGTCCCGCGACGGACGGCGACTACGCGGCGAACTTGCGCGAGGGCGCGATGTGCTCGTACCGCGCCCCGAGCGCACGGTGCACCCGCGCCCACGCGCGGCGGTTGACGTGGTGCGACGGGCGGAGGCGCTGCCGGTGGTGCTTCCGACGGAGCATCGGGCGCAGACCGGCGGCGTGGCGGGCGGGCGACGACAGACGAGACGGACTACCCATGTTCGACTCCGACGCGCAGACGAGTCCGGGCGCGCCCGCCGCCGCTGCGCAGCGCGACGGGCACGACGAGGTGATGGGGTGGGCCGCCGCGCGCACCCCGTCGCGCGCGGCGGCCACGTCGGGCGCGGCGGCCACGTCGGGCGCTACTGCTCGCGGCAGTAGGGGCACCGACCGTTCGACTCGGCGCAGCGGTCGAGATCGCTGTCGGGGCAGGCCGGGCAGCAGATCGACCACCGCTCACACCCCTCGCGCGAGCACGGCACGACGATGAGGGTGTAGCCGCACCCGAGGCACGGAGGACCGAAGTAGGGCTCGCGCGGCGGAGCGTGCCGCTTGTTCGGCGTGGTCATCTCAGCCCTCCCCACAGCGGCACGACGGGCAGCGCCCATCGGCCCTCACGTAGCGGTCGAACGCCCGCGAGACGTCGTCGCAGTCGCACGCCACGAGCCAGCCATCGCACCGGGAGCACGGCGACACGACCGTGGCGCTCCCGCAGTCGGGGCATGCGCGCCCGATGAAGGGCTCGAAGGCGAAGCGCTCGCCACGCCCGTGGCGGTCGCGGAGGCGCGGGGCGCGCCGGAAGCGGTGGGAGGTGCCGCGCATCATGCGCCTCCCTTCGTGCGGCGCCCGTGGCCGCGGTGCGAGGCGCTCGCGGCGCGACCGCGCGTCAGGTGCGGCGCGTAGGGCGTGCGGAACTCGCCGCGGGAGTTCCGCGCGGGGTGCCACGTCGGCGGCTCCCTCGGCGGGCGCTCCTCGGAGTCGAGCGCGCGGCACGACTCGCACCGGCCGCCGCACGAGTACGAGGTCTCGATGGCGTCGTTGCACTCGCAGACGGAGAACCACGCGTCGCAGCGCGGGTCCGAGCACGGCATCACCACGCGGGCGGTGCCGCAGTTGGGGCACGCGCCGAGCACGACCTGTTCGCGCGGCATGCGCCCGCGCAGCGCCTTCGGATACGATCCCATCACACGCCTCCCTTCGTCGCGCGCACCGCCGCGAGGAACGCGGCGATGTCGCAGAACTCGCCCCCACAGAAGGCGCGCGGAGTCACCACGCGCACCCACCCGTCGGGCATCAGGTCGAACACCACGGCCCCGCAGCGGAGCCTGAACGGCGGGCGCAGACGCGCCCCTTCGCTCGCGCCGCAGCGCGAGCACTCACGAGTCCCCATGGTGGTCCCCTCGATCCGTCACCGGCGTGGCGTGCGGCGCCCCATGCGCCGCATCGCGCAGCGCCGTCTTCACCACAGCCAGCGGTAGTCCTCCTCCACGGAGCGCGGCTCAGGCAGCTCGCGCGGCTCGATCGGCGCTCCGTCCGTGCACGGCCGGGGCGCCGCGATGTGCGTCATCGTGGGCGCCGTCTCGGTCGAGAACTCGGCGTCGTCCCGCCGGGCCACCTCGCTCGCGCGCCGCGACGCGATCCCCCCGGACTCCGACAGCATTGGGGGCTCGGCCGGGTGGCGAGCGAGCGTGGCGTCCTGCGTGGTCTCGCGCGCAGCGACGGTCCGAACAGCGGCGATCAGGAGTAGCGTAGTCACAGCGGTTCCTCGCCATGTCTTACGCATTAGCGTAGCCTTTTCGTGGTACAACTACTCCGTGGATTGACATTCTGTGACCGAAGGTTTGTGCTAGCTTCGGCGTATGGGGAGGCCCTCCAAACCGGTTGAATCTCGCAAAGGCGACGTGGTTCGACTGCGGGTCACCGCCGAACAGAAGGCCGCGTTCACTGAGGTGGCGGAGGCGGCGGGTCTCGACATCTCCAGTTGGCTGCGAACCCTCGCAGTCCGAGAGGTTCAACGAGTCCGCAAGGAAGTCGCGGGCGTCGCACGCAACACGCCGAAGCGGCCGCCGGTATCGGGGGGCGAGCAGGTCACGGAGGACGCGCCCTCTGGGGATGGCCCTCCGTCGGCTGGCTCAGACACAACGAGGCATGGGGGGCGGCCTGCCTTGGAGCATCAGCCCCGCCCTCGTGGTGGCCCCTCGGAGGGGTGACCCCACTCCATCAACGTGGCGCGCTCGTAGACGGCCCGCGTCGTGAACTGACCGCCCCGGGTGGTCGCCCGCGACGGGCCCGAGGTCCGGCGTGCTCGCCGCCGCGTGGACCCGGAGGGGCGAACAATGTCACGACGCCGGTGGGCCACTCGGAGATTCTGGCCGACGCTGGCGTACGACGAGTCGATGGCGGGGCTCGCTCACCACTCACCACGACTGCCGCGCCGAGCGCGCCTCGGCGCGTCGGCCCGCCGTCGCACACGACTCCCTTCGCCGCGAGGACGTATGCCGACGCGAAACATCCGACGCCCTGGGTACCGCGGCCTGCGTGGCTACTACCCGAGCTTCAAGGCCGGGCGCACGCTCGCGTTCGAGTCGCGCCTGGAGCGTGACCTGTTCCTGCTGCTCGACGGCGACCCTGCCGTCGTCACGTTCGAGGAGCAGCCTGTCACGATCGCCTTCCAGGGGCACCTCCGGGCTCGCCGGTACACGCCCGACTGCCGCGTGACCTACCGCGCGCGCCCCACGGAGATCGTCGAGGTGAAGTACGCCGCGGACCTCGACGCGATGACGCCCGCCGAGCGCGCGGCGCTCGACGAAGCGCACACCGCCGCGCAGGCGTGGTGCGCCGAGCGTGGGTGGCGCTTCGTGCTCCGCACCGACCGCGACATCGTCGGCCCGACGCTCGATCGCGCCCACGCGCTGCACGCCTTCGCGCGGCTGCCTGCCGCCGAGCCCACGGTTGACGCGGTGCTCGCGCACGTGGCGAGCCACCCGGGCGTCACGCTCGCCGAGCTCGCGCTCGCGTTGGGGAGCCCGACAGCTCGCCACGTCGCATTGCACCTCGTGTGGCGTGGACGGTTGCGTGATGATCCCTTCGTCAGATTCACCGAGGCCACGCGCCTCATCTACCCGGACCTCTCACGATGACCACCCCCGGTAGTTTCGCGAAGGGCACGAGGCTCTGGATCGACAGCCGTCCGGCGACCGTGCTCGCGAGCGAGGACCCGCGCGCGGCGATGGTAGCCTACGACGACGCCAACGTGCCCGAGACGATCGACCTCCTCGCACGCTACACGTCGGGCGCGCTGCGCTGGGGCGCACCCGCACCGACTCCCGCGGAGCCGCCCGCACCGCTGGAGCAGATCCCCGAGGCCGCGTGGGAGGAGGCCCGGCGGCGCGAGGCGATCTTGCGCGAAGCGCTCGCGACACCGGACGTGGAGCAGGCGATCCGCGCCGCACGTGAGCGGCACGGCGTCAGTCGGGCCACGTTCTTTCGGTGGAAGGGGGACTACGCCCAGGAGGGGCTCCGGGGCCTCGTACCCGACGTCGCGCGGCGCGGTGGAGGCGGCAAGCAACGGCTGGCCGCCGACCGCGAGGAGCTTCTCAACGACGCGCTCCGACGGATCTACCTCCGCCGCACGCGACCCACGCTGAACCACGCGTTCCCGCTGATCGTCGCGGAGTTCCGCGCTCGAAATCTCAGGCCGCCCGGCTATCACACGGTGCGCGCGCGCATCGCCGCAATGAACCTCGCGAAGCGCACTGCGGCCCGAGAGGGGGCACGGAAGGCTCGCGCTCACATGGTCTCGCAGGGCAGGTTCCCAGGCGGCACGCGCCCACTCCAGACGATCCTCATCGACCACACGCCGCTCGACATCCAACTCGTGGACAGCGTCGACCGTACGCGCGTGATCGGACGACCGTTCCTCACGCTCGCCATGGACGCCTGCACGCGCCTGGTTTTCGGCTACTACCTCTCGCTCGACCCGCCCTCGTACCTCTCGGTGGCGATGTGCCTCCTGCAAGGGGTGCTGCCGAAGGACGACGTCCTCCAGCGGTTCAAGCTCGCACACCCGTGGCCCATCTACGGCTTGCCCGAGACGGTGCACACCGACAACGGCAAGGACTTCCGCTCGAAGCACCTCGAACGCTTCGGCGCGCAGTACGAGATCACCATGGAGTTCCGCCCCGTGCGCGTGCCGCACTACGGCGGGCTCATCGAGCGCGTGCTCGGCACCATCAATCGCTACACGCACGTGCTGCCGGGCACGACCAAGTCCAGCGTGGCCGAGCGCGGCGACTACGACGCCGAGAAGGACGCGACCTTCACCATCGAGGAGATCGAGGAGTTCCTCGCGCGGCGCATCGTCGAGCACTACCACACGGCCGTGCACAGCGAGCTCGGCAAGAGCCCGCTCGCGGCGTGGAACGAAGCTCTCGCCGCGGGCACCTTCGCACCGACGCTTCCCCAGGACCCGGCGCAGTTCCGCGTCGACCTCCTGCCCTACGAGGAGCGGACGATCCAGAAGGACGGCCTGTCCATCTTCTCGCTGCACTACAGCGACGGCGTGCTCCAAACGTGGCGCTCGCGCTCGGGCGATGCCGCAGCCGAGGCGAAGTACGTGGTGAAGTACGACCCGCGTGACCTCTCGCGCGTGTACTTCGTTCCGCCCGATGGCGGCGCGGCGGTGCCGATCCCGCTCGCCAACCGCACCGTCGGATCGCTTTCGCTGCTGGAGCTTCGGCGTTCGCAAGCGCGCGCGAAGGCGGAACACCGGGCGTGGTCCGAACGCATCCTGCCCGAGATGCTCCAGCGCGAGCGCGCGTCACTCGCCGAGGCGGAGAAGAAGAGCAAGGCCGCGCGCCGCACCGTTGCGCGCACGCGCAAGCAGCGCGAGGCCACCGCCGCGAAGGGCCCGAAGCCCGTGGCCGAGACGCTCGTGACGACCGCGATCGAGCCCGCAGTTGCTCGTGCGCCCGAGAGCGACGACGACGATTGGGGCGTGCCCGTGCTCCGCTACCGGGGAGGCGAGGGATGAGTTCCGAGACGACCGAAAGCGACGACGCGGCTGTGCCCGCTGCGCCCTCCACGAAGGCCAGTGAGCGCCAGCCCATGGCGGATGCCACGCGAGCGCTGCTCGACCGCAGCGACGCCGAGCGCGTGCATGCGATCCGCAACGGGATGTGGATTCCGTACCCGCGCGCCAAACAGGCCCTCGCGCAACTGCACTACGTGCTGGAGCAGCCGCCGTCGGGCCGCATGATGGGGCTCACCCTCTCGGGGCCGACGAACAACGGCAAGACCACGATCGTGCACGAGTTCATCACCATGCACCGGGCGCAGCCCTCAGACCCGTCGTCCGGGCGCCCCGAGTTCCTCTACGTCGAGACACCACCGGTGCCCAACATCTCGATGCTCTACACGCAGATCCTCCGCGGCGTGGGCGACCTCAAGGCGGACAAGGGCACGACGGGCCAGAAGCTCTCGCGGGTGCTCCACATCCTCCCGCAGCTCCAGCCACGCATGCTCTTCCTCGACGAGATCCACAACGTGCTCGCCGGGAGCGCCAAGCAGAGCGAGGCGTTCCTCAACACGTTGAAGTACCTGTCGAACCAGCTCCATCTGCCCGTGGTGCTCATCGGCACCGAGGCCGCGCTCAACGTCATTCGCACCGACCCGCAGGTACTCAGCCGCTACCCCGCGTTCACCCTTTCGCCGTGGTCGAACGACGAGCGGTTCGCGAAGCTCGTGGCGACCATACT
This sequence comes from Polyangiales bacterium, assembly GCA_039809605.1. GTDB lineage: Bacteria > Myxococcota_A > Polyangia > Polyangiales > CAISKJ01. The sequence continues at coordinate 8,406 of JBDHVF010000293.1, forward strand.
CTCGACGCTGCCGCTGCGCCGCCCGTCGAAGCTCTCGCAGACGGCCGTCGCACGTCTGCACGCTCGCAGCCAAGGCGCGCTCGGCGGCGTCGTGCAGATCCTCCAGCGCGCCGCGACATGGGCGATCGAGAAGGGCGACGAAGAGATCACGCCCCGCGCGCTCGAAGCCACGGAGATCGGGTGACACCGTGGCCGCACGATGGCCCCTCAGCCCGACGCCGCTCGATGACGAGACGCTCTCGTCGTGGCTCCTGCGCGCGGCCCGCGCCAACGCCTCGACTCTCTCGTCGTGGCTCGCCACGATCGAGGGCGCCTACGGCGGCGTGACTTCGCTGGACACAACCGAAGACGCTGCGCTGTGGGCGCGGCTCGCCGAGGGATCGGGGCTCGCGGGAGGCGCCGACGCCGTACGCGCGCTGACGTTTCTCGACGTCGTGGAGCGACTCGGCGCTCACGCGAAACCGCGGTGGCTCCTCTCTGTCTCTGACCGCGTGGAGCGCCCCAAACACGGCTTCTGTGTAGACGGCAGAGCCGTTCCGACGAAATCTGACGGTCACGGGCGGGCGCGCGGGGCCCTCGCGTTCGACCGCGTCG
>JBDHVF010000294.1:0-8955 GCA_039809605.1 Polyangiales bacterium
TCGCGCCCGTCACGACGACGGGAACGCGCGGGCGCGTTTGGAGTGCGTGTCATCAAACAACCCCGTGAACGGTTACCGAGGAGGAGGCTGCGTGACGGGCCGTCTGGCGACCGCGACCGATCCTGCCCCTCGTGCTCGCTGCGCTCGGCGCCTGGGCGCTCTGCGAGCCCGACGACGCGGAACGGGCAGGCGCATTCTGGAGAGTCCTCGCGTTCCCGTTTGATCAGCTGCGCAGCATACGCAGCCCATTCGAGATGACGAGGAGTTCGCTCACCTCGTGGGCCAGGACCGCGACGGGCAGGGTGAAAAAACCTCCGATCGCGCCGAGTGAGAGCACGGCGATGACGACGATCGAGAGCGCGAGGTTCTGCCGGATGACGCCCCAGGTGCGATGGCTGAAGCTCATGAGGTACGGGAGCCGCGAGAGGTCGTCCGTCATGAGCGCGACATCGGCCGTTTCGAGCGCGACATCGGTGCCGGCCGCGCCCATCGCGATGCCGACACTCGCCTCGGCGAGCGCGGGCGCGTCGTTCACACCATCCCCCACCATCGCGACCTCGCCGTAGCGCTCGCGCAGTTCGGCGACGCGTCTGGTCTTGCCCTCGGGACTCAGGTCCGCGAAGACCTCGTCGACGCCCGCCTTCGCGCCGATCGCGTTGGCGGCGCGGGCGTTGTCCCCCGTGAGCATGACGACGCGCGTAATGCCGACGCGCTTGAGTGCCGCGACGGCCTCGGCGGCCTCGCGCCGGAGCGGGTCCGCGATCGCGACGAGGCCGTGGAGGGCCTCCTTCGTGCCGAAGAGGACGACGGTGTTGCCCTCCGCCTGGAGGCGCTCAACGTGCGGAGGCGCCGCGCCGAGCGGGGTGCCGAGCTCTCCGAAGAGCTTGGGGCTGCCGATATAGAGTCGGCGCCCCCGGACGGTCCCCTGCGCGCCCAGGCCCGTCATGGACTGAAAGTCTTCCGCCGGCGCCGCCTCGATGCCCGCAGCCTTGGCGCGCGCGAGGACCGCCCGCGCGAGCGGGTGTTGGGAGCGCGCTTCGAGCGCGACGGCCTCGGCGAGGAGCTGGCCTTCGTCGTAGCCCTCGAAGGGCACGACCTCCGTCACCGCCGGCCGACCGACTGTGAGCGTCCCAGTCTTGTCGAGCGCGACGACGCGGACCTTCGCGAGCTCTTCGAGGTGCACGCCGCCCTTGATCAGAATGCCGCGCCTTCCGGCGGTGCCGATCGCCGCGACGAGGGTGATCGGGACCGAGATCACGAGCGCGCAGGGCGCGGCCGCGACGAGGAAGACGACCGCCCGGTGGAGCCACGCGGCGGCCCCGAGCCCGAGAGCCATCGGGACGACGGCAAGGAGCACCGCGACGCCGAGCACGGCGGGGCTGTAGCGGCGCCCGAAGCGCTCGATGAAGCGCTGACTCTTGCCCTTCTTCGCCTGCGCCGCCTCGACGAGTTGGATGATGCGCGAGATGGTGTTCTCCGCGAACGCCTTGGTCGCCCGCACGGCGAGCACGCCCTCGCCGTTGATCGACGCGGCGAAGACCGTGTCCGCGGGGGCCTTCTCGACCGGCGCGGACTCCCCCGTCACGGGGGCCTGGTTCACGGCCGAGCGCCCTTCGAGCACCTCGCCGTCGGTCGGCACGGCTTCTCCCGGACGTACGACGAACACGTCCCCGGGCTTGAGGGCCTCGACGGGCACGCGCTCCTCCCTGTCGCCGCGCCGGAGGAGGGCGGTCTTTGGTGCGAGGTCCATGAGCGCGCGGATGGCGTGGCGCGTGCGCTCCGCCGTGTACCCCTCGGAGGCCTCGCTGATGGCGTATAGAAAGACGAGCGTCGCGGCCTCGGACCACTCGCCGAGGAGCCCCGACGCGATGGCCGCGACGGTCATGAGGAGCTCGATGCCGACCTCGCGTTCCTTGACGATCTCTTCGAGCGCCTCGCGAGCGAAGTAGTACCCGCCGACCGCAACCGCCGTGACGTAGAGCCCGGTCGCGATGGTCGCGGGGAGGCCGAGCTTCGAGCCCACGAAGCCCACCGCGAGCAGGATTCCCGAGGCGGCGGCCGTGAGCACCTGGGGGTTCTGCCAGGGCTTCGGCATGGGCTTCGTGCGCTTCGCGTGGCAGCCGTCGCTGCACGCCTCGCCCTTCTCGTCGTCGTGGTCGTCGTCCGCGTCGGACGCGTGCATGTTGTTGTTGTCAGTCATGGAGAGGGTTCCTCGGAGTGAGTGAGTTCGGTCGTCGCGCGCCGCCCGCCGAGCCATGCGTAGACGACGGGGAGCACGAGGAGGGTGAGGAGCGTCGAGGAGACGATCCCACCGATCACGACAGTCGCGAGCGGGCGCTGCACTTCGGCGCCCGCGCCCTCGGAGAGGGCCATCGGCAGGAAGCCGAGCGAGGCGACGAGCGCCGTCGTGAGCACGGGGCGCATCCGAACGAGCGCCGCCTCCCGGACCGCGCGGAGCGCGTCGTCGCCGTTCTCTTCATGATGCCTCGCGGTTGAAACGAGTACCAGACCGTTCAGGACCGCGACGCCGAAGAGCGCGATGAAGCCCACCGCCGCCGAGATCGAGAACGGCATCGCCCGCGCCGCGAGCGCGAAGACGCCGCCCGTCGCGGCGAAGGGCACGTTCAGGAAGATGATCGCGGCCGGGCGCGCCGCGCCGAAGCTCGTGTAGAGCAGCACGAAGATGAGCGCGAGCGCGAGCGGGATCACGACCGCGAGCGTCTGAGTCGCGGCCTCGAGCTGCTCGAACTGTCCGCCCCATTCGACGCGGTAGCCGGGCGGGAGGCGCACGTCGCGCCCCACGCGCGCACGAGCGTCGGCGACGAACGAGGCGAGGTCGCGTCCGCGGACGTTCACCTGGATCGTCACGCGTCGCGACACGTCCTCGTGGCTCACCTGGGCGGGGCCGGGGTCGTTCTCGATCGAAGCGACCTGGGCGAGCGGCACGGTGCGGCCGTCGAGGGTCGCGACGGGGAGCGTATCGAGCACCTCCGGCGCGGCGCGCGTCGCGGGATCAAAGCGCACCTGGATCGCGTAGGAAAGCGCCCCCTCGCGCACCTCGCCCACGGTGATGCCGCCGAGCGCGTTCACGGTGTCGAGCACGTCGCCCACGCGCACGCCGTAGCGGGCAGCCGCGCGACGATCGACCGCGACGCGGCGCATGGGGAGCCCGCTCACCTGCTCGGCGCGCACGTCCTGGGCGCCCGGAACGTCCCGGAGCACGCGGGCGATCGCGTCGGCCGACTCGCGCAGTGTGTCGAGGTCGTCGCCGAAGAGCTTCACCACCACGTCGCCGCGCGCGCCCGCGATGAGCTCTGCCATACGCTGCTTGATCGGCTGCGAGAAGCCGAAGACGATGCCCGGCACGGCGCTCCGGATGCGCCGCTCCATGGCCTCGACGAGTTCCTCGCGGCGCCGGAAGCGCCAGCGCTCGCGCGGGGCGAGCATGACGAGCACGTCCGTCATCTCGACGCCCATCGGGTCCATCGCGATCTCGCCCCGGCCCGTGCGGCAGACCACGGTCTCGACCTCGGGGAACGAGCGGAGCGCGCGCTCGAGGTCGGTCGTCTGGCGCGCGGCCTCGCCGAGCGAGGTGCTCGGCAGGCGGAAGACTTCGAGCGCGATGGCGCCCTCGTCGAGCTCCGGGATGAACTCCCCGCCGCGCGTCGTAGCGACGCCGACGGAGAGCGCGAGGGCCGCGAGCGCGACGCCCACCGTGACCCCCCGATGGCGGAGCGCCCGGTCGAGGAGCGGCCGGTAGACGCGGCGGGCGGACGTGACGATCCAGCTCTCCTTCTCTTCGAGCCGCAGTGGCAAGAGGAGCGAGGCGAGCACGGGGGTGAGGGTGAGCGAGAGCACAAAGGCCGTCGCGAGCGCGAAGATGACCGTGAGCGCCATCGGGCGGAACATCTTCCCCTCGACCCCGTCCAAGGTGAGGATCGGCAGGTAGACGAGCGCAATGATGAGCTCGCCGAAGGCCGTCGCCGAGCGCACTTCGAGCGAGGAGGTGAGCACGACCTCGTCGCGCTCCTCGAGGGTGAGCGCGCGGCCCTCCTTCGCGTGCCGCTCGCTCATGTGCCGGACGGCGTTCTCGACGATGATGATGGCGCCATCGACGACGAGGCCGAAGTCGATCGCGCCGAGGCTCATGAGGTTGCCCGAGAGCCCGGCCGCTCGCATACCGAGGAAGGCCCCGAGCATGGCGAGCGGGATCATGGCGGCGACGATGAGGCCCGCGCGCAGGTTCCGCAGCATGAGGAAGAGGATGACGACGACGAGGAGGCCGCCCTCGACGAGGTTCCGCGCGACGGTCGCGATCGTGCGGCGGATGAGGTCGGTGCGGTCGTAGTAGGGCACGATCTGTACGCCCGGCGGGAGGGTCGGCTGGATCGCGGCGACCCGCGCGCGCACCCGATCGACCACGGCGCGTGAGTTCTCGCCGAGGAGGAGGAGCGCGACGCCCGACACGATCTCGCCCCGGCCGTCGCGCGTGACGACGCCCTGACGCACGGCGGGCACGAAGGCGACGCGCCCGAGCTGACGGAGGTAGACAGGCGTGCCCCCGTCGCCGAGCGCGACCACCGTGTCGCCCAGGTCATCGAGCGAGCGGATGAGGCCGTCGCCGCGCACGAGCACCTGCTCGCGGTGGCGTTCGAGGTAGGCGCCCCCGGCGCTCCCGTTCGCGTGCTCGATCGCATCGAGCACCTCGCGGAGCGTGAGGCGGTGGGCGACGAGACGCGCGGGGTCGAGTTCGAGCTGATAGGTCTTGAGCTCGCCGCCGAAGGTGTTGACCTCGATGACCCCCGGCACAGTGCGGAGCTGGGTCGCGATCGGGCCTTCGAGGAGGGCACGTAGCTCCATCGCGGAGCGGCCGGGCCCTCGCACCTCGAACTGGTAGATCTCGCCGAGACCCGTCGTGATGGGCGCGAGCACGGGCTCGCCGTAGCCCTCGGGGATCGACGCGCGGGCCTCGGCGAGGCGCTCCGTGACGAGCTGGCGCGCGCGGTAGATGTCCGCGTCGTCCGCGAAGACGATCGTGACCTGCGAGAGTCCGAACTTCGAGACCGAGCGCACGTCGACGACCTCGGGGAGGCCCGTCATCGCGCGCTCCACGGGCGTCGTGACGAAGCGCTCGACCTCGAGTGGCCCCAGCGCGGGCGCGGTCGTGAGCACCTGCACCTGGACGTTGCTGATGTCGGGCACCGCGTCGATCGGGAGCCGACGCGCGGCGTGAAGGCCCGCGACCATGAGGACGGCGGTCATGGCGAGGACGAGGAAGCGATTCTGAAGCGACCACTCGACGAGGCGTTGGATGAGGATCACGGTGTCACTCCCCCTCCTCTTCGCCCTCGCCGAGGTTGGCGCGGTCGAACTCCGCCTTGAGCGTCACGCTCCCCTCGGTCGCGACGAGGTCGCCCTCGCGCAGGCCCCGGCGGATCTCGACCCGGTCCCCCGAGCGCTCGCCGAGTTCGACCCGTCGCACCGCGAAGCGCCGCGGCGCGACGAGGACAAAGACCACATCGTCATCGCCCACCTCGTGGACGGCCGCGACCGGCACGACGAGCGCCTCGCGCGCATCGCGCTCCCCTTCGCGGGCTGCGCCCGCGTCTCCGGCCTCCTCCTCGCGAGCCGTCCTCCCTGCATCTCCCTCCTCACGCTCCGCGGTCTCGGCCGTACTGCCTGCGTCCTCCGCAAGAGGGGGCGCGCTGGTCATCGCGAGCTCGGCGCGCACGAACATCCCTGGCCGGAGCGCGCCGTCCGCATTCGGAACCTCGACCCGCACGGGAACGGTCCGCGTGCGCTCATCGAGCGTCGCGCCAACGCAGGTCGCGCGACCTGCGAACGTGCGCCCCTGGAAGGCCGTCGTCGTGATGGTGACGGAGGCACCGACCGTGATCCGCCCGAGGTCGCGCTCGTAGGCGCGCAGGATCACCCAGACCTCGCTCGGGTCCGCGACCGTGAAGAGCGTCGCCGTCGCCTCGACGGCCTGCCCGACGATCGCGTCGCGCGCGACGATGACGCCGGAGAGCGGGCTCCGCAGGACGACCGAGGCGCCGGCAGCGCCGGTCCCGAGGCGAAGCGCCGTGAGCGCCCCTTGGGTCGACGCGAGTTCGGCCTCCGCCGCCCGCAGGTTCGCCCGCGCCTCGTCGACCTCGCGCGTCGCGTTGATCCCCTCCGCGCGCAGCCGCTCCTGGCGCGCGAGCGTGACCGCCGCTGCGTCGCGACGTGAACGCGCGATGGTGTAGGCGCCGCGCGCTTCGGCCGAGGCCGTGCTGTCGAGGGTCGCGAGGATCTGTCCCCGCTCGACCCTGTCGCCGACCCCTACGGAGAGACGCACGACCCGAGCGGCGACCTGGGGGCCCACGGCCGCGACTCGGTCGGGGTGGAAGGTGACCTCGCCCGTGAACCCGAGCGCGCGCACGAGGCGTGAGCGCGCCGCACGGGCCGTCTCGATCCGCGCGTTGCGGAAGCCCTCTTCCGAGAGCGTGACCTCGCGGCGACCTTCGTTCTCCTCGCCGTGCTCCCCGGCTTCTCGCGCGCCCGACTCACGAACGGCGGGCGTCGGCGCCTTCTGTCGGAAGGGCAGGCCGTAGCGGCGAATCCACTCCTCGATGCCGAGGGCGCTGAGCGCGAGAAGAGCGAGCAGCACGATCAGACGCGTTCGACGTGGACTCATCGGAACACCCCCCTCGCTGCGTCGAGCGCGACCCCCGCGAGCGCAACTTCAAGCAGCGCGTCGAGGTGCTCCCGGCGCGTCTCCGTGGCCTGCGTGCGCACGACGAGTACGCGCGTGAGGTCGGCCTGCCCGAGCTCGTAGGCGCGCTGCACGAGCCGCACCGTCGCCCCGAGGTTCGGGAGCGCGTCCTCTTCGAGGAGGCGCAATCCCTCCCGCGCCGCGTCGAGGCGCGTGCGCGCGGCGGTGACCTCGGTTTCTACCCGCCGCCGGAGGAAGTCGCGCTCGGCGGTGAGGAGGCCGAGCCGGGCGCGCGCTTCCGCGGCAGGCCCCTGGTTTCGCTGGAAGAGCGGGAGCGGGAGCGACAGCCCTGCGAGGTACACGTCAGCCCCCTCCTCACGCTGGTAGCTCAACTGGAGAGTCGGGACCGGGAGTGCCCGGCGCGCTTCGAGCGCGACCTCCGCCCGGGTCGTCGTGAGGGCGAGCTCGGCAGCATGGAGGTCGGCGCGGAGTTCCGGGACCGCTGGAAGGTCAGCCTGGGCGTAGCGCGAGCGTGCTTCGTCGAGCGCGCCTGCAACCGCGAACGCTTGACTCGGGTCGAGCCCGAGGGCGATGCGGAGCGCCGCGTCGGCCGCCGCGACGCTGGCTTCGGCGGACATGACCGCCCGGCGGGCGCGCGCGAGTTCGACCCGGGCGGCGAGGAGGTCGAGGTCCCCGGCCTCCCCCGCGCTCTGGCGGGCTTCTGCGACCCGCACGAGGTCGGTCGCGAGAGCGACCTGCGCGACGGCAGCCTCGCGGAGCGCCGTCGCGTGGAGGGCGCGCGTGTAGGCTTCAAGGGCGGCCACCACCGCACGCCTCGCCGCGTCGTCGCGGAGCGCCTGGTCGCGCGTGACCGCCCCTTCTGCCGCGTCGAGCCGCAAGCCGCGCACGCCGTAGACCTCGAGCGGCACGCCGAGCGTCACGTACACGTCGGTGACGCGGTCGTTCGTGCGGAAGCGGGGCCCGGCGACGAACCCCACGGACGGGTTCTCCTGGAGCAAGGGGCGGGCACCGACGACTGCACTTCGCGTGACCTCGACCCGACGCTCGGCCGCGACCGCCTCGGGGCTCCGGCGCCGCGCGAGCGCGAGTACCTCCGCGTAGCCGACGCGGAGTGTGTGTTCCTGGGCCGCAACGCGTGGCGCTACGGCCGTAATCACGAGCCCCACGAGCGCGGGGGCCGCGTAACAGACGAATCCCTTCACGGTCTCTATCCTCCTCGGGCGCCCCGCGCCGATCGAAGGGCGCAAGACGCCACGTCTGCCGCGCGGTCGCGGCGACGATGCGAAAACGCGCGAGGCGTTCAGGCGCGCGGAGGGTGGAACACGTCGTCGGGGCGCCAGCACGAGCGGAGCCTGGGTGCGGGCGCAGGGACGGGAAGGAGCGCCGGAGCGGGCGTCACGAGGGGCGGGATGATGGCGTCGGGCAAGGGCGCCGGGTGCATCTTGGCACAGTCCCCGTGCGTGCAGTTCGGTGGGCAGTGGCCCGTGTCGTCCGAAGCCGGGCAGTGGCCGTCGCAGGCCGCCTCCTCGAACCCGAGCGCGTACGCGCCCGACGCGGGCACCCCCGAGAGGACGGTCGCGAGCACAATCGCGACGAGGAGTCGCACGACAAGCGCGAGCGTGCGGGGGCGGCGGAGACTCATGGCGCGGTCTCGCCTTCGACCCGAGGGCGCGCGTCGTCGAGGAGCGCGCGCACGCGGTCGCTCGTGAGGCGGTAGTAGGCGAGCTTGCCCTCCATCCGATAGGCCACAAGGCCCATGCGGCGGAGCGTCTGGAGCTGGTGGGAGGTCGCGCCCATCGAGCGTCCGAGGATGCATGCAAGGTCGCACACGCACAGCTCCGTGCGCGCGAGCGCGTAGAGGAGGCGCAGACGCGTCGGGTCCGCGAGCGCGCCGAAAGCGTCGGCCGCGCGCGTGATCGCTTCGGGCGGCGGGAGCGACGCCTCAGCAGCCGCGACCCGGGCCTCGTCCACGTAGCGCGTCCGGCACATGCCCTCGGTCGGCGCGTCGGCGCAGCCGTCGGGATCGACGGGTGTCTTGACGCGAGCAGCTCGACGCGAGATCGATTGCACGATTGCGCAATCGTCGTTTGGGAAGGGCGTAGTGTCAAGCCCACGAGTTGCGCAACCAGCGTTCGAGAAGCGCCAGAAACTGCCTGAAACACAAGGGGAAGCGCAGAGGAGCGATCGCCCACGTCCACAGCCCGATGGACCGTGGCCGCGGATGCACCGCATCCGCGGCG
>JBDHVF010000295.1:0-8907 GCA_039809605.1 Polyangiales bacterium
GGCGGCGCCGCGGCCTCGCCCCGGCCCGCGTGGCGCAGCGCGAGCAGGTGCCGCACGAGCTGCCCCGCGAAGCCGTAGCGCACGCCGTGGGCCGAGATCGACCCGTCGACGCGGATCACCCGCGACTCGCCGAGGATGCCCTGCGTCGCAGGGAGCGCGGCCGCGAAGGCCCCGAGCAGCGTGGTCTTGCCGATGCCGGGCTCGCCGGTGACGACGGCCGCGCGGCCCACGCGCGTGACGGTGGCGCCCACGAGCGCGTTGCGCAGCTCGCGCAGCGCCGTCTCGCGGCCGAGCAGGCGCCAGCCCTGCGACTCCGACGTGCGGTCGCGCTCGGTGCGCGAGCGGGCGCGCTCGAGCACGAACGCGCGCACGCCGCCCTTCGACGGGTGCTCGCGCAGCACGAACGCGCGGCGCACGATGCGGTAGAGCGCGCCGGCCACCAGGGCCTCGCCCGCGCGCGCGGCGGCCGCGAGCGCGCCCGCGAGCGCGGCGGCGTCGTCGACGAGCTCGTAGCTGAGCATCACGCCCTCGGCGTCGCGCGCGCACCCGGCCACGCCGCGGGCCATGCCGAGCATCACGCCGGGCACCTCGGCGGCGCCGTCGAGCTCGACGTCGGCGGCGAGCGCGCGGGCGGCGTCGAGCGCCTCGAGCGCGAGGCGCGCCGCGCGCAGCGCGTCGTCGACGTGGGGGCGCAGCACGCCCACCACGAGCACGAAGCCGTCGTCGCGCGTCCACTCGAGCGTCGCGTCGGCCTTGAACGCGAGCTCGCCGATCATGTGCACGAGGGGGCGGCTCGCGGGCGCCTGCACGGGCATCGTGAGGCGCCCGGCCACGACGGCGACGTGCACGCGCTCGCGGAGCACCGCGGCCGTGTCGACCAGCGGCACGCGGGGCGCGGGCACGCTGGGCATGAGCATCGAGGGGAGCGTGACGAGGTTCTGCGGGGGCAGGGGCTGCGGCGGCGTGCGGGCCTTGCCGCCGGGCACGGTGACCGCCGGGCCTGGCGCGTTGCCCGTGGGCATCGGCGGCGGCCGGCCCGACGAGGGCGGCGGCATCGAGCCCTGCCGCGGGGGGATCACCCGCGCGAGGAAGTGCTCGAGCGCGCCGGCGTCGGCGGGCGCGTCGAGGCCGTGCAGGTAGTGCGAGAGCGCGTGCACGACGTCGCGCGCGGTGGGGAAGCGCTCGTCGCGGTCGACCTTCATGGCGCGCACGGCGATGGCGCGCAGCGCGTCGGGCGCCTCGGCGAGCAGCGACGCGGGGTCGGGCACGCGCCCGGCGCGCACCAGGTCTAGGATCTCGGCCCCCTGCGCCACGTCGTGAAAGAGCGTGCGCGCCGCGAGGAGCTCGGTGAGGAGCACGCCCAGGGAGTAGATGTCGGCGCGGCGGTCGACGGGCTCGCCGCGGGCCTGCTCGGGCGCCATGTACCCGAACTTGCCGCGCACGGTGCCGGGGTTCTCGAACGACGCCGAGCGCACGCGCGCGATGCCGAAGTCCCCGAGCTTCACGGCGCCCTCGTACGAGAGCAGCACGTTGTTGGGCGACACGTCGCGGTGCACGATCTCGAGGGCGCGGCCCTGCTCGTCGAGGCGCTCGTGGGCGTAGTGCAGCCCGCGCGCGACCTCGCGCATCACGTAGGCCACGAGCGGCGGCGGCATGAACTCTCCCGCGCGCGCGAGGGTGTTCACCAGCAGGCCGAGGTCGGCGCCGTCGACGTGCTCCATGATGAGCAGCAGCGTCGCGCCGTCGGATTCGAAGCCGTAGACCTGCACCACGTTGGGGTGGTTGAGCCGCAGCGCGACGCGCGCCTCGTCGACGAACATCGCGCGAAAGTGCGGGTTCTCGGCGTAGTCTGGCAGGATGCGCTTGACGACCAGCAGCTTGTCGACGCCCTCGGCGCCGCGCGAGCGCGCGAGGAAGACCTCGGCCATCCCCCCGATGCCGAGGCGCCGCAGCACGCTGAAGCGACCGAGGCGGGTGGGGGAGGGGTGCGGCGACGAAGCCATCGAGCGCCTTCAGTCTACGGGATTTCGGCCCCGTCCCGGCGCCGATTCCGCGGCCCGTATTTCGACGCTCCCGGCGCGGCGCCGCGCGGTGATACCCTCCCGGGAGCGCCGCGATGTTCCGCATGCCGATCGACAAGAACCTCGACCTGGCGCTGCTCGAGCACCGCCACGCGGGGATGCTCTACGCCGTGGTCGACGAGAACCGCGACCACCTGCGGCGATACCTCCCGTGGGTCGACAACACGCGCTCGGTCAACGACTCGGCGGCGTTCATCCAGGCGACGCTCGAGCAGTTCGCGCGCTCCCAGTCGCTCTCGACGGGCATCTTCTTTCACGGCGCGCTCGCGGGCGTGATCGGCTACCACACCATCGACTGGGCCAACCGACGCACGGCCATCGGCTACTGGCTCGCCGCCGCCTACCAGGGCCACGGCATCATGACCCGCGCCGTGCGCGCCATGACCACGCACGCGTTCACGGCCCTCTCGCTGCACCGCATGGAGATCCGCGCGGCCACCGACAACAAGCGCTCCCGCTCCGTCGCCGAGCGCGCGGGCTACCGCTCCGAGGGGGTCTGCCGCGGCGCCGAGTGGCTCCACGACCGCTTCGTCGACCACGCGGTCTACGGCGCCATCGCCCCCGAGTGGAAGGGCTGAGCCCTCAATCGCTGAGCAGCGTGCCGAGCAGCGCGATGCCGCCGCCGATGAACACCAGGTCGAAGATGGCGAGCATGCGGAACCAGTCGAGGAGCTGCGACGCGGGCGTGCCGCCGAGCAGGTCGCGCGTGGCGACGGCGCCGCAGAGCAGCGCGGGCGACACCAGCGGGTAGAGCACCACCGCGAGCAGGAGGTCCCTCGCGCGGGTGCGCGCGACGAGCGCGCCGAAGAGCGTGCCCGCGGCCACGAAGCCCACCGTGCCGAGCAGCACCAGGGCCGCGAAGGGCGCGAGGTGCTCGAGCACCGGCGCGTGCAGGAGCACTGCCACCACGGGCGCCACCACGAGCTCGGTCAGGAGCACGAACACCAGCGCGCCGAGGCCCTTGCCGACGAAGATGGCCGCGGGCGACGCGCGCGAGAGCAGCACCGCGCGCAGCGCGCCCTCCTCGCGCTCGCGGCCCCAGGTGCGCGACAGGCCCAGCGTGCCCGAGAACGCGATGGCGATCCACAGGACGCCCGGCGCGACCTTGCGCCCGGTCTCCTCGTCGACGAAGAGCGACATCGACGACAGCACGGCGACGAGCGCGCCGAAGAGGGTCATGGTGGGCACGACCTCGCGCACCCGGAGCTCGATGCGCAGGTCCTTCGCGGCGATCGCGAGCGCGTGGCGGAACATCGCCGCGGACGATACCCCAGCCGCGCCCCGTCACCACCCCTCGTCTTCGACCGCCGCGTGCAGCGTGTAGGCCCCGCCCACGCCCTGCGCGCCGCCGTCGACCACCACGTAGTAACGCCCGGGGTCGAGGTGGCGCGACACCTCGGCGACGCGCCCGCGGCCCTGGCACGCCACCTCGCCCGCCGCGCCCGCGTCGAGCGAGCGCCGCACCGCGATCGACGCTTCGAAGCCGCCCGTCACCCGCAGCGTCGCGAACGTCGGGCGGTCGACGGTGAACTCGTACACGTCCTCGGAGCCCGCGCCGCCGCAGCCGCCCGCGTAGAGCGACACGCCGGGGCGCAGCAGGCCGGGGGTGTCTCCGAGGCCGAGGCGCCCGCGCAGGTGGCCCGTCGCGAGCGCGTCGTCGCTCGTCTCGCCCGAGGCGCGCAGCGTGTAGCTCCCCGCGCCGCTGCCGTAGCCGTCGACGAAGACGTAGTACACGCCGGGCCCGAGCTCTCGCGCGAGGCGCGAGTGGCGCGTGTCGCCGAAGTCGTCGTTGCACGCGAGCTCGCTCCGCGCGTCGTCGAGCGACGACCGCAGGTGCAGCGCGCCGTCGTAGTCGCTCGCGAGGTCGAGCACCACGTACGCGCGCTGCGCGAGCCGCATGCGGTAGACCTGCTCGGGCGCCCCGTCGCCCACGCACGACCCGCGGTAGAGCGCCGCCGCCCCCCGCGTGTCGCCGTGCACCTCGCTCCCGACCGTGAGGTCGCCCACGACCGACGGGTCCTCCGCGGGCGCGTCGGGCGAGACCTCCTCGGCGCGCAGGGTGAAGTCCCCCTCGGCGCCGTTCACGCCGTCGACCACCACGTCGTACGCGCCCGCGGCGAGCGGCCTGTCGAGCACGGCCCCGCGCGGGCCCATCGAGCGCGCGCACCCGTACTCGAGCCCGCGGCGCGCCCCGCGCGGCAGCACGTACACCGCCGCGGCGTGGTCGGCCTCGACGAGCAGCGGCACGCGCGACGCGCGCGTCACGACCATGGGCACCACGCGCTCGCCGCTCATGGCCCCGCCGCAGGTGCCCGCGAGCCGGTCGACCGCGCCGCGCGTGGTGCCGCGCGCGCTCCCGCCGACGGTCAGCTCCGCGTACGCAGGCGCCGCCTGGGGCGCCACGGGCGGAGGCGCCGCGTAGGGTGAGCCCCCGGTCGCGAGCGGCTGCGCGCCGCAGGAGAGCGTCGCGCGGTCGTGCACGGCGACGCGGCCCGTGCGCGTGTCGACCACGTCGTACTCGAGCGCCATCGCGGCGTCGACGCGGCCGCGCAGGAGCCACCCGCCCCCCTCGACGCTCGCGGCGGCGCCCGCGCCCAGCAGCCTGATCTGAAAGCGCCCCGGCGTGAGGTACACCACCGTGCCGTGCTCCAGGTCGCGCAGGAACGGGCGCACCGCCACGGTGCACGCCACGTCGCTGCCGCCGGGCGTCGCCGCGCCCCCGCGCGCCGCGCCGCTGCGAACCTCGACGGCCGAGACCTCGACGGTGCGCGGCGTCGGCACGATGTCTCCGTGGTCGAAGAGCGCCGCGCGGCGCGCGAGGCGCACCGCCGTGGCCTGCGTGCGCGGGTCGCACTCGAGGATCGTGAACGCCTGCTCGCCCGCGTCGTCGAAGCGCAGCGTGTAGCGGCCGCAGGCGGCGCGCTGGCCTCGCGCGTCCTGCACGATCACGTGCAGCACGCGGCCCTCGCCGCGCACGTCGGCCTGGAGCGACGCGACCGCGGCGGGCCACTCGCCGCTCTCCACCGTGCGCACCGTGAGGTCGTCGGCGCGCGCGGGCGAGGGGAGCAGCGCCGCCGCCCACGCGACCATCGCGAGCAGCAGCCGACAGCAGACGCGATCGCTTCGCATGCGAGGATCCCTCCGGTGAAGTCCGCGCGACGGCCTCATCGCGAAGCAGGTTTCGTGCGCGCGCGGCGAGCGTAGCGCGGCGGGCCGGAAGGGGCTCCCCCGGCCGCGACGTCCGCGGCGCGCGTCGTCGTGCGGAGCGTTTCTCCCCGCGTCGCGCGCGCCGCGACGCTGCGTCGGCGCGTTCCCACCCGCGCGTCGCGTAAGCGACGCCCGCGGCCCGTCGTTCGGTCTACGCTACGGCCTCACACCCACCCCACGGACGTACCCTCCCGATGTCGCTGCGCCACGCCTTCGTGATCCTGGGTCTGCTCGCCGGGTGCGCGACCGCGCGGCCCGTGTTGGTTGGTCGCGCGCCCGACGGGGGCGCCGCCCAGGCCGCGGGAGACTACAGCCCCGACGTGCGCGACGAGGCGACGTGGCGCGCGCTCGCGGCCTCGCCCGGCCGGCAGGTGACGGCCCACACCGAGGTGGTCAAGGTCATCATCGACCTCGAAGACCATTGGAAGGTCTACTTCCTCCAGAGCCGCCGCTGGGAGATCCACTACTTCTTCGCGTCGCGCTTCCTCTCGACCTTCTCGCACCCCGTCGAAGACCACGCGGCCTTCAACGTGCGCGAGTACCGCCGCGACGACCGGCGCTTCGTCCTCGGCACGCTCACGCGCTACCGCGACCAGAGCGTGTGGGCCTACGACCTCATCGCGGGCGACACGCTCGACGTGGCCCGCACGGTGCGGGCCTTCGAGGCGGTGCGGTCTCGCGTGTTCTTCGGCGGCGCGCTGCGCTACCGCCCCGTGCCGCCCGCGCACGAGTCCGCCGTCGCGCAGTTCATCGCCGCGGGCGTGCCCGTGGTCACCACGCAGGAGCTCTTCGGCGCGATCCGCTACCAGCCCTTGAACCCCGGCGACGCGTGGGGCTGGCTGCGCTTCGTGCAGGGCGACCCCGACCCCGCGCGCGTGCGCCGCACCGACGTGGTGGTGCTCGACCGCGTGCCGCTCGACCTGCCCGTGTGCGCGGGGATCGTCACGGGCGAGCTCCAGGCCCCGCTCAGCCACGTCGCGGTGCTCGCCACCAACCGGGGGACGCCCGACATGGCCCTTCGCGGCGCGTTCGAAGACCCGCGGCTGCGCGCGCTCGAAGGGCGCCTCGTGCGGCTGCGCGTCACGCCGCAGGAGTGGTCCGTCGAGCCCGCCTCGCAGGCCGACGCCGAGCGCGCGTGGGAGCGCATGCGCCCGCGCGACCCCATGAGCCCGCCCCTCTCGGACGCCGACGCGGGCCTCGCCGACGTGGCGACGCTGCGCTACCGCGACGTCGAGACGGCCGGCGCCAAGGCCGCGCAGCTCGGCGAGCTCGCCGCCATCGGCGGGGCCGTGGCCGTGCCGCGCGCGTTCGCGATCCCGTTCCACGCGTACCTCGACCACCTGCGGCGCAGCGGCGTCGACGCGATGATCCGCGACGCCCGCGCCCGCCAGGAGTTTCGCGACGACCCGCGGGCGCGCGACCGCGCGCTCACCGACGTGCGAGGGCGCATCCGCGGGGCGGCCGTCGACCCCGCGCTCGTCGAGCGCGTGCGCGCGCGCGTCGCGGCGATGTTCCCGGGGCGCCGCGTGCGGCTGCGGTCGAGCACGAACGCCGAGGACCTGCCGGGCTTCAACGGCGCCGGGCTCTACCGCTCGGTGGTGGTGCCCGCCGACCCGTCGCCCGCGGCGCTCGCCGACGCGCTGCGCGAGGTGTGGGCGAGCACGTGGTCGCTCCAGGCGTACGAGGAGCGCGAGTTCTTTCGCGTCGACCACGCGCGCGTCGCGATGGCCGTGCTCGCGCAGGAGTCGATCGACGACGACGTGGTCGACGGCGTGGCGATCACCGCCAACCCCTTCAACGAGGGCCGCCCCGCGGTGTTCATCAACGCGCAGGTCGCGGGCGCCGAGGGCGGAGCCGTGACGGCCGCGCGCGGCGACGACGTGCCCGAGCAGGTGCTCTACTACACCTACGGCGAGGAGCGGGAGTTCGAGCGCCTCTCGCGCAGCTCCCGCACGCACGGCGCGCCCGTGCTCACCGACGACGAGGTGGTGCGCGTCGCGGGCGCGCTGCGGCAGATCCACGCGCGCTTCAACCGCTCGCTCACGGGCGAGACGCCCATGGACGTCGAGTTCCTGCTCGCGGGCCCCGAGCGCAGGCTCGTGTTCGTGCAGGCGCGGCCCTACCCGATCCGCTGGGACCACGACCGCGGCTACGCGATGCCCGCCGAGGAGTAGCCCGTTGCCCGCCCGACGCACCGCGCGCCTCTCGCTCACGCTCTCGCTCGCGACCTCGCTCGCGCTCGCCGACCCGACGCCCGTCGAGGTGACCTGGCGTGACGCGGGCGTGACCTTCACCGTGCCTGCGGGCTTCGGCAGGCTGCCCGCGCGCGACCCCACGCCCGACCTGCTCGGCACATTTCGTCGCGAGCGCGGGGGCGAGGGCGTGGTGCTGCTCCAGTTCGTGCACCTCGGCGCCGAGGTGCCGCAGCGCCCGCTCACCGAGCCCGAGGTCGCCGAGCTGCGCGGGTCGGACCCGTACCCCTTCCACGACGCGCGCGAGCGCGCCCGCACGCTCGGCTTCGAGGTCGACAGCCTCGCGGGGCGCGCGACGATCAACGGCCGCGGCGTGGTGCGCCTCGCGACGGCCGTCCCGCTCGACCGCGACAGCGTGCGCGTGGTGGTGATGGCGCCCGCGTCGCGCGAGCGCGAGGCGCGCGAGGTGTTCCGCGCGGTGCTCGCGTCGGCGCGCGGGCGCACCTCGTGGCAGACCCCGGCCGAGCGCGCGAGGGAGGTCGTGCAGAGCGGCGCGGCGATCACCGCGATGGCGCTGATGACCCTCTACGGGGCGCTCGCGCTGGCGGTGTTTCGCAGGCGCGACGCGTGGCGCGGGCCGCGGCGCGCGGCGATGTTCGCGATCGGCGCGCTGTGGTGCGTGGTGGCGGCGCTCGTGCCGTGGGGCGAGTGGTGGGCGCTCGCGCGCTCGCTCGCGCTCGCGGCGGCGTTCGTGCTGCACGGCTGGCGCATGCGGCGGCGGTGAGGGCTCACGCCTCGCGGTCGTTCGAGCCCTCGCCGCGCTCGACGCGGGCCTCGTCGCGCTCGCGGCGCGAGGGGTTCACGCGCACGAGGCCGTGGTCGCCGTCGACGAGGGCCACGTCGCCGTCGCTCGCCCAGTTGTAGATGCCCGCCACCTCGGCGACCGTGGGCACGCCCATGAGCTCCACGAGCGTGCGCGCGCGCCCGGGCGGAACGGCGCCCGAGAGCACCAGCGCCGCGGGCTTCGCGCGCGACGCGATGAGCAGCTCGAACACGGTCACGGTCTCGCCCACCCACACGGCGCCGCGGGGCACCGCCGCGGTCGACTCGTGCGTGAGCAGCACGCGCAGCACGTCGCAGACCTCGGACATCTCCATGGCGCGCTCGGTGAGCAGCGCGGCTTCGGAGAGGCGCGCCGCGCGCGTGGCCTCGCGGGCCACCTGGCCGAGGGCGTGCGTGAGGCCGCGCCCCTTCGCGAGCTCGAGGGCCCGCTCGCGCAGCCGCCCGTCGTCGAGCATGGTCTTGTAGAGCGACAGGAACGACGCGTCGATGCCGCGCCGCGCCGCCGCGCGCATGGGCAGGCCGAGCGTCGCGTCGCACGCGAGGATCGCGCGCTCGAGCGCCTTCGTGTGGTCGCGCGCGGTGCC